>NZ_JBIMLI010000018.1:0-51044 GCF_051859755.1 Limnospira sp. | reverse complement strand
CAAGCACGGTTCTGAATGGGAGAGGGTGAAGGTGACTTCACTCTCGACCCCTAACCCTTTAAGGGGAAAGGATGTGATTGAAAGCTAATGCCTAACTGTAATGGTTAGGATATGCCCACTAATCACGGTGTGGATATAGAGACCGCGATAAGTAGGAGTTTAATGGCGAAAGCGAGTTTAAAGACTAACGCAAGCATATAGCTCTGAAAGTTGAAGTACGAAAGCAAGGGGTAGTAACCTTGTTCCTACTGACAAATAGGGTATCCACATCAGGAGCCGTGTGATGGGAAACTATCAAGCACGGTTTGGAAGTGGAGTTGGGGAAGGTGACTTCCCTTTCGACCATAACCAGGTGGCAATACCGCTCACATCGTGAAAATTCTGCTGAAATAGCGCAGCACTTTTGAGGAGAAAATAAACAAGCAAGAGCTACCGAAAACTCTTTAAACAGGGCAGTAACCGAAAACTCGGCGAATGAATTAGTCAGCGTAGTGCTGTAGAAATATTTTTGCTGTAAGGTAGATAGGGTAGGGCATACCCGAATCTTGGTTGCAATACCAAAACGCTTGGAGAGCATGATTTAATCTCAAATTAGGTTAATATTTTAGGGCAATATGGTATAATAAGCGAGAAGAGTTGAGGATAAACCTATTGCCAGATATGTCAAACCCAAGGAAGCGGCCCAAATCCTTGGAGTCCATGAAAGAACACTCCGCAGATGGGACGACAATGGCTCAATCGAGACCATCAGAACCCCCGCTGGGCAACGACGATACAACGTTGAGTCATATACTGCCAAATCAGGCAGTGACAAACGCAAAGTCGTTATCTATGCCAGAGTTAGTAGCCGCGCCCAGCAGTCCGACCTCAACCGACAGGTGGCCGCACTGTCCAACCTCTACCCCGAAGCAGAAGTCGTCTCAGAAATCGGAGGCGGGCTCAACTTCAAGGGAAAGAAAATGCTGGCCTTACTGGGACATCATTTGTCAGGAGATGTCCGCATGGTTGTCGTTGCCCACAAAGACCGATTGGCAATATGGGGATTTGACTTGTTTCGATGGCTCTGTGAGCAAAACAGGTGCTCACTCATGGTTCTCAACCAGACAAGTCTCAGTCCAGAACCAGAAATGGTTGAGGACATCCTCGCCCTCTTCCACTGCTTCAGTTCCCGATTATACCGACGGAGTAAATACAAAACTCAGGTCAAAGAAGATCCGGATTTACCCCAGCCCAGAGCTAAATCAAGTCTGGCGTAAATGGCTGGCTGCTTGTCGGTATTGCTATAACCAAGCAATTGCATTATCCCGGAGTGGTAAACGACTAAGCAAGTTAAAGTTACGCAATCAAGTGATGCAGAGTGACTTACCCGAATGGGTCAAAGAAACACCCTGCCACATTCGGCAAAATGCCATCTTTGATGCCTATCAGGCTTTGAGCGCCAGTCCTGGCGCAAGGTTTAGGAGCTGTCGGGCTAGTTCTCAAGCCATCAAGTTTAACGATGCTAATTTCTCTTCAGGGAGTTGGTATCCAAGACTAACGAAAGGATTAATTTTCATGGTTTCCGAACCCATCCCTAAAGCTTGCGGGCAAGGGACTCAGTTGGTGTTTACCAAAGGTCGATGGTTGGCGATTTTCCCTGAACCAGTTGCCGTTACCCCAACTGAAGCTACTGGCGTAATTGCATTAGACCCGGGTGTGCGAACTTTCATAACTGGGTTTGATGGCTCTCGGTTTCTGGAATTGGGCTCCGGGGATATTGGAGGCATTACTAGGCTATGTCAACATTTGGATGATTTGATGAGCCGAATCGCCAAGGAACCCTGTCGTTCAAGAAGGCGACGGATGAGGCAAGCGGCTCAACGAATGAGAACCAAAATCCGCAATCTAGTTGATGAAGCCCACAAACAAATTGCTCACTACTTGACTCACAACTACAGCCTAATTTTTTTGCCCACCTTCGAGACTTCCGATATGGTTGCCAAGGTGAAGCGTCTAATCAGGTCTAAGACTGCCCGCGCCATGCTGACATGGGCGCATTATCGATTCAAACTAACCCTGAGACATCAAGCCGAGATAACTGGAACCACAGTTGTAGATGTGACGGAAGAATACACCAGCAAAACCTGTACTCACTGTGGTCATGTGCATTCCCAGCTAGGTGGCTCAAAAGTGTTCCGATGTCCTGAGTGTGGGTTCACTCTACCCAGGGACTGGAACGGTGCTTTTGGAATCTTTCTAAAAGCTTTGCGGGATACCGCCTCTGTTACCTTAACGGGTAATAGTGCTATCGTCGCATTGTCAGGCAATAGCCGGATAAATGTCGCGTAAATGTATCAGTTTGGTGAGATGATAGCCTTAGCTTAAAATCGAACTATAATATGTAAAATTTTGTTAATCATCCAGCCTGAGTTGGCAAACCCATGACCTCTCGCACTCTTCTATTTTCGACCGTTGAAGCAGACCTAAAACTGCTAACCGATAACCTGAAACAACTGGTGGGCGCTCGTCACCCGATCCTGTATGCAGCAGCAGAGCATTTATTTAGCGTACAGGGAAAACGGGTGCGTCCGGCGATCGTGCTGCTAATATCTAGGGCAACCATGCCCGATCACGAAATCATACCTAAGCACCGCCGTCTGGCTGAAATCACAGAAATGATCCATACTGCTAGTTTGGTTCATGATGACGTGGTGGATGAATCAGAACTGCGGCGGGGTGTCCCGACAGTTCACAGTTTGTTTAATAACCGGGTGGCGGTTTTAGCCGGAGACTTCCTATTTGCCCAGTCCTCCTGGTATTTAGCCAACCTGGATAACTTAGAGGTAGTTAAACTTCTGTCACAGGTGATCATGGATCTGGCAGAGGGAGAAATTCAACAGGGACTAAATCGATTTGACACTAGCTTGTCCATTGAAGCCTATCTCGAAAAGAGTTACTACAAGACAGCATCTTTAATCGCCAATAGCTCTAAGGCGGCTGGTCTGTTAAGTGGAGTGTCAGCAGAACTAGCAGAAGATTTGTATAAATATGGTCGTAATATTGGCTTGGCGTTTCAAATTGTCGATGATATTTTAGACTTTACAGGTTCGACGGAATCTCTAGGTAAACCGGCTGCTTCGGATCTCAAAAGCGGAAACCTGACAGCCCCGACGCTGTTTGCTTTGGCAGAAAAGCCTTTTCTGGAAACTCTGATCGATCGCGAATTTGCTCAAGATGGGGACTTGGAACAGGCGATCGCCTTAATTCAAGAAAGTTCTGGGATTGAGAAATCCCGAGAACTCGCCATCCACCACGCCCAAGTCGCCGTAGAACATATCAAGCAGTTACCCCCTTCGGAGTCTCGTCAAGCTCTGGTGGAATTAGGGGACTATGTGGTGAGTAGAATATACTGATTTATTAGGTTCGGTGGGGGTGGCGACATCTCCCCCATCAGGGATTTGGTATCAATTTCCATGGTGAAAATTGCCAGTTGGGGAGACTTTGGTTATACCAAAACCCGGAGAGTATGGGCCGCCTGATTCAGGTTTTGAGTACCGACTTGGGTTTGTTGAATGCCACTAGCGGTTTCCACTGCTGCATGATTAATAGCATTGGTAGCTGTGACAATTTGCTGAATAGCGATCGCCTGTTGTTCAGAGATTTGAGCAATTTTTTGATTACTCGCGACCACATTTTTAATGCCATCAGCCACCTCTACAAATACATTAGCAGTATTTTCCGTCATTTTCATACCCACCTTAACGTTTTCTGTTCCCTTTTGTGCAGCTTCAATGGTAGATTTCAGGGAATTTTGAATCAGACCAACCAAATTATCAATCTCCCTAGCTGAGTTTCGGCTTTGGTCTGATAACTTACGAACCTCCAGCGCCACCAAACCAAATCCGCGACCGGCTTCTCCCGCACGCACAGCTTCAACAGAGGCATTCAGAGCCAATATATTTGTCTGATTAGCTAAACTAGATACCAAATTCGATATAGTGCTTATTTCCGCCGTATGCTGTCTCAAAACCTCAATTTGTTCTGAGATATTTTCGACATTATTAGTTAATTCAGCAATACTTGCCAAGTTTTGTTGGACTACTTGATTGCCATGTTCACTGATGTCTAAAACCTGTTGAGCCTTTCCTAAAGCGTGATCAGCATCCTCCGCTGATTGTTTAGCCCCTTCGCTAATTTGTTGAATAGCATTAGTAGTTTGATTAATGGAAACAGCTTGACTGCTGGCTAGTCTCTGCTGTTGTTCAGTAGCCACGGCAATTTCTGCTGAGGAGGTAGCCAGAACCTGTGTAACTTGTTGAATAGGATTCATAATCACACGAATCACAATAAAGCTAGTTATAGAGCCAATGGTGATTACCAGCAAAAAATTACCCCAATTAATGATTATTGCTAAATTTTCGAATACTTGATAACGCTCATTTCGGTCAATCAATAAATTTTGTTCCTCCTCAATCATCCTATTAATTTCACTGCGAATATTATCCATAAGTTGCTTACCAATTCCCGAATTAACCCAGGCTAAAAATTGTTCTGATTCTCCGGATCTAACTGAATTTATGGTTTGTTCAAGTAGCGCCAATTTTTGGTTAGTTAAGTTTTGAAGATTGGTTAATCTCTGGGTTGGTATGGAATTACCTTGCAGCAATTGAGATAAAGTGTCTAAATTACCCTCGATTTTTGTATTAGCTGAATAATAGGGTTCCAAAAAACCTTGGTCTTTGGTAATAATGAATCCCCTTTGAGAGCTTTCTGCATCGACCAAATTTTTGTAAATATCCTGCAAATTCAGCTTAACTTCGTAGGTATGAACTACCAACTTAAAGGATTGATCTAGAGTTCTTTGTTGCCACTCTTCCACTAAGGTACTGATGCCGACTAATAAAAAAATTGCACTAAATCCTAGATATATTACTTGATTAATTTTCATAATACAAAGCTGCCAGATTTTGGTGAGAAATAGTTGACCGTGTGAGCAGTTTTGATGAACGGAAATTGCTGCCTGACCCCACCCGAATCCTAGGTGGAAATAGCAGATGCAAGGGGCTGATTTAGGGAAAATTTTTGGGGGTTAATTAACAGTCACTATAATTATATAAAATACCTGTGATTTTGACAATTAAGAAACCATTAAGAAACGGAGTTTTGAGGGTCAAGGGAAGGAGAAAGTGGTACGGGGGTAAGGGGACTGATTTAAGCAATATCTGGAGGGATAGGGCGAGACTTAGAGCGACGCAGAGACTGATATTGTTGTAGGTAAACTTGGATAGTATCCTGTACATCTTGGCGTTTAACCTCAGTAGCAGCGTCAAGATGACCAGGCTGGTCAAAGAAAATAAAACTATCTAGTTGGGGGATAGCGATCGCCTGAAACAAAATGTGGGTAACGGGAACGGGGACAGCGACCACAGAAGTGGAAAGATCTATCCTAGAGTGAACGGAAGCATCATCTAAACTAGAAAAAGCATAAATAACTTGCTTTTGTAGATCGGGATTATCCACATTACCGAGAGTAGTTAATACCAAATTTTGGTCAAGACTGGTCAAAATAAAATACTGTAGGTGTGCTAATTGAGCGGCCAGTAATTTGAGACCGGGAGCGATCGCCTTAATAATGTCAGGAGTAGAACCATCCTGGGGGGCATTTTCAATCAAGGCTTGAATTTGTTGGTCGAAATCCATTGTTAAACTTGAGTAAGTGCTGATTTTCGCGCTACATGATAACCGAGAAAACCCCAATTGATCAGGTAGGCGACTAGAAAATTGCCGGTGTTGTGATCGTAACTAAACACAACCCGGTTGGGAAACCCTCCGGAAACTCAGAGGCTTTACTGGAAAGCATAGGTTAGGGTCATTGTTACTAAAATTATCATCATGGGGGAAATCTGCCAGAGCCATAAAATTTTTCAACGGTTGTCCGGTGAGCTAAAACAGGCCACCCAGGCATCTGAGCAGAACTGTCAGGATATCGCTTGGCGCTTAACAGAAGAAGCAATTCGGATCTGTACAGAAAGCCAGCGCATCCAAGCCTCGGGGGATGTGGAGACTTGGGCGATGACACTCGCACAGCATCGCTTACAACAATGTCTTCACTATTATAAACTCAGGTCAAAGCAGGCACCGTTGGAACTCCACAGCACTCTCAGTGCCATTATCTATCGATATATCACACCGCGCCAGGTTCAATCAAGTTATCACGCTAGATTGGAACTGATTAGGGACTTTTTACAGGGGTTTTATGTTGAATCACTAAATGCCTTCCGCAAGGAAAACCAAATTCCGGCCGATTATCGTCCCCAGACATTACTGGAACTAGCGGAATATCTAGCCTTTACGGAACGATATGGAAAACGGCGTATTCCTCTCGCCCGAGGTCGTAGTCAACAATTAATCATTCTACGATCGCAGACATTTTCTCAACAACAACCCAGAGAAGCGTTTGTGGATCTTGATCAAGCCGCAGAAGGTGGGATACAGGATTCTGATCAAACCTGGAACGACTCATCTGTACAAGAGGTGCGAGCCGCCATGGTGGCTGAGTCCAACGAACCAGAACTAGAATCCCTACGCCAAACGGTTGTGGAAGAGTTAATCGAATATCTTGAGGAACACAATCAAAAAGACTGTGCCGATTATTTCACCTTGCGAATGCAAGATTTGCCAACTCGAGAGATAGAGGCGATTTTGGGGCTAACCCCTCGCCAACGGGATTATCTTCAACAGCGATTTAAATATCATTTGTTGCGATTTGCTTTGAGTCATCGTTGGGAATTGGTGCATCAGTGGTTAGAAGCGGATTTAGATCGCAATTTGGGTTTACTCCCCCACCAGTGGGAGGATTTCCAGAGTCAACTTAGCCAAGATCAAAAGGATTTGCTAAGGTTAAAGCAAAAGGGGCTATCTGATCATGCGATCGCCGAAAATCTAGGTTGCAAGGCGACTCAAGTACAAAAGCGGTGGTTTAAAGTTTTGGAATTAGCCTGGGATCTTAGAAATCGTTCAGTGTCCGGAGCTAGTGCATCTACTGATGAATAACGAAATAAATCCAGATCGTCAACTCTCCGAGTGCCAGTTTTTCGAGGGGTCTGAATCACAACCCCTTGAGACTGCTTCCTCTGCTGCTGGTGAACCTGCTACCTCAGCAGATCAATTAGCAAATAGTTCTAGGGTCGAAGAACCAGGGTGGTCAGAAGCCGATCTACTGGACTATGAAGAGATTGACGTTTTCTACCCCAACGACGAACCAATTAAACTGGGAGAGATACCAACCGTGAAAGACAGATTTGAAAGCCTGTTAAAAAACAGGTTAAGAATTGAGATCCAAGAAAAACCACCGCTATTCCCTTGGGAAACTGAACTCGGCGCTGATGCTATTTACCCAGACGTGATTAGCGATCCGACTGTTCCCAATCCTTCTTGGTGGAATGCTCAAAGGGAAAACCTGAAATGGTCTACTTTTCTACCAGAAACGGTTTTTGCTGATCTTCTGACTCCGTGTCAGAAGGTTTTGCATTCAACCCTACAACAAGGCGCGAAACTGGTGGAAGCGGTGGAAAGTTTTTTCCCACAAGCCTCTGATTTGCTTAATGAATGGGCAGGTAGGCTGGTTTTAGGGGAAGTTCGCGATCCTGAATTGAACAAGCTACAACTCCCCCCCTATGAGACGGCTAATCAACAACAGCAAATGGTTTTGTTGCTACTGGCGGCGCGAGAAATCCTCGATACGCTGACGATAACTTGTTTTTTGAATAAGTCGGTAGGGCTTCAGGAGTGGCAAACTAGCTTAGGGCTGTTAACAGTACAAGCCCAATATCAGACCCGCGATTATGGCAATTGCTTAATGATTTTGGCTAAATTACCTGCCGGTGGATGTCTGCAATTGAAGGGAAATCATGGCGAAATCACGGCTAGACGCACCGAGGCTGGATATGTGACCATGGAGCTGGTAGATCCAGAGCCTAATCATATCTATCGACTCAATGTGTTGTTTTATGACTGCGAACAAAATCCCCTCTGTTTTGCCATTTACCCTCGGATGATGAGTTAAATTTTGATAGGTGAAGCTGATTTTCAGAAATATGGGTTACAGTAATCTGAGAGTGACTAGCAGATTTTCAAATCCATGACAGCCGATATCCCTATCTTCAGTCAATTGTGGCGACGGATCGAAGCAATACCTCAACCTGAGCCAGAGGACTCACTTCTGCTCCGCATTTTCGTGCAGTTATTGGTGGTTGTGGGCATTATTGCTACTGATGTGGCGATCGAGGAGCCACTAAATCTATGGGCGATCCCTGTCAGTTTGGTGGGGGCGACCTGGAGTTGGTTTCGTCGTCGTCATCGTAATGTGCCAATTAAATTTTGTATTGCTATTGGTATGTTGGTAGCAATGGCGGTTTTTTTCAGTCGTCTAGTGCTGGAGTTGATCGATACCAGGATTGTTTTGGCACAACTGTTAATTAATTTGCAGGTTCTCCATAGCTTTGATCTGCCCCGACGCAAGGATCTGGGCTATTCGATGGTCATTGGCTTGATTTTAATGGGGGTGGCTGGTACTCTTAGCCAAACTTTGACTTTTGGGCCGGTGATTTTGGTGTTTTTGGCGCTCTCGTTGCCAACTTTAATCTTAGATTACCGTTCCCGGTTGGGATTGGAAAAGTTGAACCCCTCGGAGGCTAGTTCTCCTAAATTGAGGATTCCTTCTAACTTGAATTTCAAGTTTTTGGGGGTTAGCTTTCTGGCTATTGTGGCTTTGGGATTGGTGATTTTTGCCCTTCTCCCTCGGTTTCCTGGCTATCAACTGCGGAACTTTCCGATGAGTTCCCCTATTCAAATGCCACGAGGGGAATTTGATGGCAGACAAATTTTTAACCCTGGTTATACGGGGGATTCTGGAGATGGCACGGGGTCGGGAATTGGACAAAATCAGGAGTCGGGGGCGGGTGTTTTAGATGAGGTTCAATATTATGGTTTTAACACTCGGATTAATCAGAATCTTAGGGGAAATTTAAGGCCGCAGGTTGTGCTGAGGGTTCGATCGCAAGCACGGGGATTTTTTCGGGTGATCGGCTTTGATAAGTACACGGGTCAGGGATGGGAAATTTCCCGCAATGACCAGGTAGAAACTGTCCAACGCACTTGGTGGTCCTATCTGTTTAATCTGTTTCCGCCACCGACACAGGCTAGAACTAGGGAGGTGATCCAAAGTTATACGGCGGTGATTCAATTACCTAATTTAATCCCGGCTTTAAAACAGGCTAAACAATTGTATTTCCCGACTGAGGAAATTGCGATCGACCGAGAGGGAACTTTGCGATCGCCTTTGATGTTGCGGGAGGGATTAACCTATACGGTGATTTCCAGAGTCCCCTATCGTAACCGCACCCAGTTGGGTCAAGCCTCCACTGACTACACACAAGCTATTCGTGATTACTATTTGCAGGTTCCTGATGAAATTCGGGACAGGGTGCGACAAAGAACCGAGGAGATTTTGGCGGCGCGGAATCAATCCAACCCTGAGCAACAAGCCTTAACATCTCCCTATGAAATAGCCCTTTATTTAGCTCAATACTTAAAACAAAGCCCCGTTTATAAACTACAAGAAGACCCGCCTTTTTTGAGACCTGATGAGGATTTGGTGGAGGCGTTTTTGTTTGGCTATAAAGATAGTCCAGAGGGAGAAATTATCAGAGGCGGTTATCCAGATCACTTTGCGACGGTGTTAACCATTATGTTGCGTTCTATTGGCATTCCGGCGCGACTAACGGCGGGTTTTGAACCGGGTGAGTTTAACCCATTTACGGGGTTATATGTGATTAAAAATACTGATGCTCATGCGATGACGGAGGTTTATTTTCCTGAATATGGTTGGTTTGCTTTTAATCCCATTCCGGGGATGGATTTAATCCCGCCTTCTATTGAGGAAAATCAGACTTTTAGTGCGCTGAGGGCTTTTTGGAATTGGGTGGCGGGATGGCTACCTTCTCCGGTAACAAATAGTTTACAGAGGATATTGGCGACTATTTTCGGGGCGTTGGATACGGTTGTCGGCTGGTTTATCGATCTGTTTACTAGGGGGTGGGTTGGCTTGTTTACGGCGACGATAACTTTATCTGGTGTCGGGTTCCTAAGTTGGTTGCTGTGGGATGGATGGAAAAATTGGCGCGAGAGGCGACGCTTGGCTAAATTACCCCCGGAAGAAAGACTATATCAAAAACTGTTGGCATTATTAGCCCAACGGGGTTATCCGAAACATCCCGCCCAAACTCCGGTGGAGTATGCAGAGGCGATCGCTAATCAATGTTCTGTTGATGAAGCTGAGGCGATATCAGAAGTTTGTCAAACTTATGTGCATTGGCGATATGGACGCAGAAACACTAATTTAACTCAACTGCAACAGTTAGTTAAAAACTTGGAAAAAGCCGGGATTAAGCGATTTC
Source organism: Limnospira sp. (assembly GCF_051859755.1). Lineage (NCBI taxonomy): Bacteria > Bacillati > Cyanobacteriota > Cyanophyceae > Oscillatoriales > Sirenicapillariaceae > Limnospira > Limnospira sp. Next base: position 40,608 of record NZ_JBIMLI010000018.1, on the reverse strand, counting down.
AGCAACGATACAGACGCAGATAGTTAGTGGCTATTGTGTTCTGGGTAATTCGCGATCACATATTGGTTTCTGCCATTGTTTTTGGCTTGGTAAAGGGCGCGATCGGCATCAAAAAGAAGTTGGGTTGGTGATTGTTTGTGGCTGGGAATTTTACTGGCAATTCCCATACTCACAGTCACCCGTTGGAAGTTAGCAGGAATTGCGCCGGGCTGCATATTTAACTTGAACACAGCTTCCTGTATTTGTTGGCTAATTTCTAGACCACCTTCTATGGGTGTGTTGGGTAATAAAATCACAAATTCTTCGCCACCATAACGGGCGACTAAATCCCTCGGTCGTTTCAGGGAATTTTTGATGGCATTAGCTACCCTTTGCAGGCATTTATCCCCGGCAATGTGTCCATAAGTGTCATTATAACACTTAAAATAATCAATATCACACATGATTATTGATAGGGGTTGTTTTTCCCGTTGCAGTTGTAACCATTCCTGCTGTAAAATATGATCAAAATGGCGGCGGTTAGCGATTCCGGTCAGAGAATCGAGATTGTAGACTTTCTCGAGTTCCTCATGGGCTATCTGAAGCTGATGATATAGTTCGCCTTGTTGAATGGCGATCGCTAACTGTTCTGTTAGTTGTTTCAGCATATCGATTTCTGCGGGTTTATAGTTGTTATCTTCTGAGGAAAAATAAGCGATAAGTAGTCCCCAAAGTTGCTCGGCTTCTAACCAAATGGGGAAGATTAAATGAGTCGGTCCTTGAAATTTTTGCCACCTTTCCACAGAAGCATTAATTTTTCCGGTGCGACAAGATTGGGCAATTTCCAAAATTATTTGGTCAATTTTGATAGTCATGACCGGATCTATTGCACAAAAAAGTAGGTCAGAGTCCCTAGATAGTTCCCTAGAATGAGCGATGATTTCATAACTCCAATTTAACTGGAATTTGCAAACTAAAACTATGTCATTTCCCAGAAATTTGGAGACTTCGACAACGGTGGTATTAAGGATATCCTGAACATGGAGCGATCGCCTGATTCTATTGGTGACTTTTGATAAGATATCCTGTCTCTCAGATTGTTGTTGAATGGCAATTTCTGCCTGTTTTAATGAGGTTAAATCTCGGACAGTGACAATCACTTCATTTACTGTGCCATCAGGTTGCAAAATCGGGGAATAGGTGGCTCCGATAAACCTGGGTTCTCCCGGAAAACTTAACCAGGCTTCATAGCGGACTATTTCTCCGGCTAGACATCTATCAAATAGAGGCTTAACTATTTCATTAAAAATCTGTTTACCTAATACATTTTCGATGATATTGCCAATAATAAAATCCTCGGATTTTCCGGTTAAATTGGCGTAGGTTTGATTAACAATTTGGTAAATATAATCCCGATTAATTAAGGCGATCGCTTCCGCAGTCGTGGCAACAATACCCTGGAAACGCCGCAGATTTTCTTCATATTTTTTGCGTGCAGTAATATCAAAAACAATGCCATGCCAAATATTACCTTCTGGGGTTGATTGGGGTTGAGCATTACATTCTACCCACTTCATTTTTCCCGAATTAGTAATAACCCGACCTTGCCAATACCAGGGTAAAAATTCCTGCAAAGATTGTTGCATTGATTCACGCAAAGACGGTAAATCATCTGGGTGGATTAAGTTAATCAGAGAATTGATGTCTGCCAGAATAGTATTAGCTTCTAATTCAAAGATATCAAAGCAGTGATGACTCACAAATTTAAAATCAGGCAGATTTTGGGAGTTGTTTGGACAGTAACTATAGACCATTCCCGGCATATTAGTTACCAATGCTTCAAACTTGGCTTGACTAAGTTTTAGGGAGGTTTCGGCTTGTTTACGGTCAGTTACATCTCTGGAAATACAAAGGATAGATGTAAGATTTTTGCCTTGGTTAATTTCTGGGACGATCGCCATTTCAAAATAGCGCCAACCATTAACTGTCTCAGCTTCAAATTCAATAATCTGTTTTTCACCAGTTGTTAATAACCGATTCGCCGCCGCCTCCCAATTCTCAGCCATGGCTGCCGAAAATGGCAAATCCCGGCAAGTTTTGCCAATCCAAGTCTGTAGAGGAATTTCGGTTAATTGGCTTAAAATGGGACTGACATAAATATGTTTAAAACTGGTATCAAAGCGTTGAATAATATCCGGGGAATTTTCGATGAGGGTTTGATATTGTCTTTGGGAGTCTAGGAGGATGGCTTCTATTTGCTGTCTGTGGATGATTTCATTTTGCAGTTGCTGGTTAATTTTTTGGGTTTTGCCAGCATAACGCCAAGCATATTGACCTAAATAGACGGTGAGTGCCATAGTCCCAACTATGATTAAACCTGCTGATAAAACCAGGGTAGGAAGGGGAGATTTTTCCTCTTCAATCCAAGCAGGTTGCGGAGAAATTTGGACTGTCCAATCGGCTCCATAGGCGCGGACAATTGAGGTTTTTTGAAAGGGAGATTCTGAGAAATCACCATTGCTATAAACTAAATCCCCACGGTCATATATTTGAATCGTATACAAGGGAGATATGGGCAAAATCCCATCAAAGAAAGATGTAAATTCAAAGACTCCCACAATAAACCCATCATGGCGCTCATTCACAAACAAAGGAATAATTACTAGAAATCCCTCGCCACCCTGAACTAATGAAATATGTTTACTCAGGATAATCTGATTGAGGTCTCTGGCTACTCTTAAACTAATTCGGCGACGGGGTTCTTGTGTCCAATCCATATCCTGGACTTGTTCGTTTCCCTCTAAAGGAACTATCCAACGGACGATAAAAGATGGATCTACCCAGAGTATGGCTTGATAGCCATGAGTATCATCTAAATAGTTGCTGACATCAGCTTCCCAAAATTCTCGGGAAGTGCCATTACTGAGTTCCCAACGCTTGGCGATACGATTTAGGGATACAATGTGGCTGGATAACTCTCGATTGAGGATAGACTGGATACTGTTGGCTTGTTGTTGCACCAGTTGTGCAAAATGCCGTTGCTCTCGGATGTAGAGTTTGTGCCAAATCAGCAGCACGGCGAGAGTGGCGATCGCACCAATGAATAAAGCTAACCAGCAGTATTTAAATCGCCTCTTAATGGACTGTAACCATCGATGTAAATGTGACAAGACCGCTGACCCCCATATAATAAGAGTCTATATTTGGTATATTATAGCCCTTGGGGTTCCCGTAGAGAGTTACGGCTGTACATATTGTAATGGCGTTTATTGGGATGATGTTGGCTTTTTGGCAGCTAAAATCAGGGTTAAATCATCATCGGTGCGCTGATTTACCCTAGGCGATCGCAAAAATGAAATTAACTGTTGTTCGGCTTCTGTGCGATCGCAGATAGTTTCCACAAATTGAAATAGAGGAGAAAAAAACGGAGCGTGCGGTTTTCCTTCAGGCATTTTTAATCCTAACATTTGTAAACCATCGGAAAATATAGCCAAATACTTAGGCATTCCAGACCATACCTGAATTTGAGCAGATTCTAACGCATTCGGGGAAACCAGAAAGGTGGTTTCGTTTAAATATTCTCCACTGGCGGGAATAGTTAAAGCCATCAAAGTTCCCTGTTGATCTTCAACTACCACCGCGCCATCACCTATCTGAACTACAGCAATGGTGGAAGCGGTAATTACCCCTAAAATTAATGTCGTTGCTAGTTCCCGCGCCAATATATCCCTGTGGTCGGCTTCGGCTTCGATCGCCTGTTTGGTTTGGCTAACAACAGCTAACAATTGACTGTTCCAGTCCACGGCGGCGGTGTCATCGACGGAGGATAGATACTCTTCGATTAATTGGGTGGCGGTTTTAACTGCTAGTTGGGCTCCCACATCAGCCAGGGAAGCTGAACCCGCACCATCGGCTACAGCGACAATAAATTGATGGGGGTCAATCTCCCGATAGATATGAGCATCTTGACAGGGAATGGCTTGCTTTTCGTGACTGGTTCCGGCCACGGAAGCTGAGATAATTTGCCAGTAGGCAGAATTTGGGTTCATGGTAAAAGGTCTGCGATCGCATGAGTTTTTGGCTAGACAGTTCCCCATCCTGGCGGTGGTAGGGCTACCTGTTCGTCAACTTTGGAGTGAGAAACTGTTTGCATACTGGCGGATAGCCAAATGAACATTTCCCGAAAATCTAACCCTTTCAGTTTCAGGGGGGTTCGTTGGGCCATCTCTCCTAAGCGCTCCATATTAGCCCCTTCTACGCCTACCGCAAAGAATGCGACCTGTTTGTTGGCTTCCTCGTCTCGAATGCGTTTAATGGCCTGTTCTGTAATGCGATCGCTTTCTCCCTGGGGTTCGCCGTCGGTAATCATGAACACCCAAGGACGATAGTAGGTAATCCCATTATTGCGATACTCCGCTTTGCGACTGGCAATCATGTCTAAAGCCTCCCCTATGGCTGTTCCCATATAGGTTTGACCCTGGGCGTTTAACAGGGGGGGTTCAAAGCGATCGGCTGTGACAAAATCCTGGATGATTTTTACCTGGTTATCAAAGGTGATGATGGCGATCTCGACCCGTTTTTTGGCGAGTTCGTCTTTGATTAGGTTCTCCCTAAAAGTCATTAATCCTGCATTGAGACCATCTAGGGGTTCTCCCTGCATAGATGCTGATGTGTCTAGCAATAACACACAGGGACACCGGGGTTCCGGGTTTTCGGCAAATTCAACCGCTTCCTCAAGTCTCATATTTTGATTTTTGACTCTGACCATCCACATCACCTAGGATATCAGTCAATTATCAACAATTAAGAATCCACAAAGTGGCGTTTTTGTCAATAGGCATAAAAAAGGCGATCGCTTTTCGCCAGAAAACTCGTGCATCGCCAGTTTAATATTTTCGTGAGAGAATAATGTTAATCGCGATATAATCGGGGTTGTAGGCTCTATTTTTGCAGAAAGACAGAGAAAGCCCTTGGGTGCGATTTATTTGATGGTATCATAACCCCCAGAATCTCGTCAACTTTTTGCGAGCAATTTTCAATAAATTTGTAATAATTCTTAACATTCTTTTGAAAATCAAATAACTTGGAGATTGATAGATTATCAGAAGTTATGAATAGCCAGCTATATCAATAACCTGTTTAGGAAGATTAGCTATAATAGTCGCTAATTAATTATTAGATAGCAAATGATGATTAGCAATAAAGAAAGAATTGGGGACGCTTTAGAGTTATTAGCTGAGGGCTTATATCCTCCGTTTAAACAGGAAATGACAAACAAATATTCAGACCAATGGCAGGAGGAAGCTCAAAAATATATCACCAAATACAAAAACATGAAAAAGCGAGAATTGGAGGAGAGGCTATCTCAAGATATCGGAGCATTACTGCAAGTTATATCGAATAAATGGGATAGTATTTTTAAAAACAATGAAAATGTGGATAATCAACATAGGGGGATAATATTTGAGTTAATTCAACTTAGGAATAACTGGGCTCATGGGAATGAATTTTCTCACCGATATACGGAACGTGCTATAGATAACATGGTGCTGCTGTTGACGGCTTTTCAGGCTGAAAACTCCATAATTAATCAATTAAAACAACATCAGGAGATTATGTTAAGTAAAATTATCGAAGACCAAAATATGGATCCTGACCGAGAAAAAAAACTGCGGCGAGAATTATCGAAATTGCTGAAAAAAATACCTTTTCAAAATGTGGATTTACTCAATCACGCCTTAACTCACAGTTCCTATCTATATGAACACCCGAAGGAAGTTAAGCGGGATAATGAATTGTTGGAGTTTTTGGGGGATTCGGTGTTAAATTTTATATCGGGGGAGTATCTTTATAATAAGTATAAAAGTGTCAGGAATGAAGGTGATTTAACTAAGTTGCGATCGGCTTTGGTGGAAAATAAGCAGTTGGCTAAGTTTGCGGAAAAATTAGCCCTACAACAATATATCAGATTAGGGAAAGGGGCGGCGCTAAATCCTTCCTTATTAAGCAATACGTTTGAGGCGATGATTGGGGCTTATTTTTTGGATTCTGGGATGAAGAAAGTACAGGAATTTCTACAACCTTTGTTCGATTCGGTGATAGCTGAAATTACTTCGCTTTCTCAAGGTAATTCGGGGAAAGTGGCGGCGGACTCGAAAAATAGATTACAGGAATGGGTGCAAAAAAATATAGGTCCAATTACACCAGAATATGAAACAATTAAGGAGGAAGGAGCCGACCACAAAAAACAGTTCACTGTCCAGGTTATGGTTCAGGGTAAGGTTTATGGAGAGGGTAAAGGTTCCAGTAAAAAAGAGGCTAGTAAAAAGGCGGCTGAAAAGGCTCTGGCTAAAATCCATAAACTGGGTTTATAATAGTGGTATTTGCACAGATGGACAAGGTTAAATTTTGATTAAATGGGAGTGACTGTAAAATGTCAAATTATGAAAATGTGCAACCGGAAGTTATCCGACTCAATGAAAAAGCGGTTTCCTATTTAAATGAAAGAAATTGGGGGGAGTCGATTAACTGTTGTGAACAAGCGTTAAAAATCGACCCTAATTTTGCGTTGTCTTATAAAACTTTGGGGACGATAAGACAGTTACAAGGGGATTTTATGGCGGCGGAGTCTTGTTATCATAGTGCTTTGAAAATCGCGCCTAATATGGCGGAAGTTTATGCTAATTTAGGAAGTCTTTACGCCCAAAATAAACGCTGGAATGAGGCGATAAATGCCTATGAAAAGGCTCTGGAAATTCGCCCTAATATGGCGGGGTTCTATCGTAATTTGGCTAAGGTGTTTACCCAATGTGGTCAGCCAGAAAGGGCGACAGAATATTGGTGTAAAGCTATTTTGTTAAGTGCTGACCCGGTGAGTTTTCAAGATTATCTGAATTTGGGGAATCAGTTACAACAGCAACAGCAATTAGAAAAGGCGATCGCTATTTATCAAAAAGCAATTGTCAATTATCCTAATCAATCGGATGTATTTTATCATCATTTAGGGGGAATTTTTAAACAACAGGAAAGGTGGGAAGAGGCGGTTAAATGCTATCAAAAGGCTATCGAAATTAACCCGAACCAGTTTTACTATTATTATGGACTAGCCCAAGTTTTGAAAACTCAGGAAAAATGGTCGGAATTAATTCCGGTCTGTGGTCAGGCGATCGCTTTAAAACCTGATGTAGATTGGCTGTATATGAGTTTAGGAGATAGCTTACTAGAAACGGGAGAAATTGAAGAAGCGATCGCTAATTATCGCCAAGCCATTACACTCAATCCTCAACTTTCTTGGTTACATCAAAAATTAGGTCACGCACTGAAATTAGCAGGTCATATTGATGAGGCGATCGTGGCTTATCAAAAAGCGATCGAACTGAAACCAGAGTTAATATGGCTTTATGGTATTCTCGCACAACTGTTAACCGAAAAGCAACGTTGGCAAGAATTACAAGACCTATGTATAGAGGGATTAAAACGGAAGCCAGACTTTCTAAAAGCATATTATTATTTTAGTGAAATACTACAGAATAAAGGTTTAAGTGACGAGGCAAATAATGCCATAGTTTTTCAGAAATTATCATCAAAGTTGATCGAGCAAATATTGCCTAATTTATCAGAACAAACCACAACCAGCCCAAGTCATCCCCGTATTCAATACATCCCCATATACCCAGCCCAGACTATTGAGATTAAACCCGCTAATATTTTAATTGCTAACCTTCCCGAAACATTTACAACCTGTCAGATATCAACCGGAGATTTCGGGGTGGCTATTGTGGAAAATGGGCGCGTGTGGGGAGATATGGCGACCAGTGCAGTTTTCACAGATGATGGCAAATTAGTCACTGATTTAGCTAGTGGTGGGGCGGAGTTTGTCGCCGTATCCGAACACCTACCGCCACCCCATGAAATTGATGGTGTGGTTGCCTTTTTATCCGTGCGTTTTGGGGCGGGATATTTTCACTGGATGTTAGATATTATCGCCCGTTTTCATTTATTAGAAGCTGCGGGAATTGACCTGAACTCAATTGATAAATTTGTGGTAAATGCTTGGGAGACACCTTACCAGAAACAGGCTTTAGAGACCCTCAAAATTCCACCCGAAAAAATCATCAGCAATAAAGATATCAATCATCTGAAAGCCGCGCAAATAATTATCCCAACTCCTAACCTTTCATCCCACCGAGGCTTACAAATTAGCCAGTGGAATTGTGATTTTCTCAAACACACTTTTTGTCCGAGTCTGGGGGATACTAAACAGCGAATTTATATAGATCGCACCTTAGCACAATCTCGCCAGGTCTTGAATAATTCCCAGGTGATAGAATGCCTAACACAGTTTAATATTAAACCAGTACAATTAGAATCAATGACTCTTAAACAACAAGCGGAACTTTTCGCTACTTCTGAAGTGATTATTAGTCCACATAATGCAGGACTAACTAATTTAGCTTTCTGTCAAACTGGTACCACAGTTATTGAAATCTTATCACCAGATTATTGTCCGTCAATTTATCGGTTATTGAGTGGTATTTGTGAACTGGAATATTATCCTATATTAGGAGATAATTTGCCGGAAAATGAACCGAAACTTATCGGCAAAAATATTAATATTGTCATCAATATGGACAGGCTTATGCAGACAATTAAAGCCGCTGGTTTAGCTTGATATGAAAAATAGGGCGGCATATACAGCAACGGACATCCCGCCCATTTCACCAGTTACTCAATTGATAGCCTTTATATCATCCATATTTGAGGATTTCCAAGGGTTTGACTTTGGTACTATACCCGCAGTAATAAATCTCCGGTTTATTGACTCCCCATGGATAGTTAAATTGTGGTTAAAAGATTACTGAGACTGGTTATTCCTGGGAACAGACATAATCAATCATATCAGAGGTAGCGTGACTGTTTGGGGAATATACTTCATCGTAACCGCTGACATACCAGGTGCGTGAGTCACAGTAAGCTATTGCATAGATGGTTTCTTCACCAATGCTATAAATAAATCTCAGTCCTTCCCGGTTGCGTGAAATACTATCAGCATTCACATATACATCTTCCCCGGTGGCAGCCTCACCCATAAAATCCAATTTTCCGCCCAAGCTGGGACTATTCCCCAAGAAAATGCGGTCACAGCTACACCTGCCATTAAAGACCAAGATTTGGTTTTCATGAAAACTATTACTCAATTTGGTTTCGGGTTTAAGTATAAATTAAAATTAGGTGAAGATCGCCTATGACAAGTCAAGATTTACAAACAAGTTAGGGTAGACTCAAAATATAGATAAGCAAAACTGCTCATAACTATTATATCACAGTTTGTTGACTATACTATCATTAAATTGATTAAGCTATTAATTACCCAAGTAGTTATAACAATAGCGCTGAAAATAGGATAATTTGTTATCTTATTAGTATTGATGCTAATGCCTTCTCAAGTAGAGTAGCGCAACTAATGTCTACACCCACTATTAAACCTTGGTTTATGTCCACTCCAACATTAAACGACATCATCCATAGAGACCCCCTAACGGTTGTTCCTAATACCTCCCTCATGGAGGTCATGGCTTTAATGAGTCAGGAACCATCAGACCAGTGGGGAACAGAAAACTTCCCCCCTAACAGTTGTGTACTGGTGGTGGAAGATGGTAAATTGGTGGGTATGTGGACGGAACGGGACGTGGTGCAGCTAATTGGTGCGGGCGAAAATCCGGGGGACTTGGTTGTGTCTGAAGTGATGAGACAACCCCCTGTAGTCTGGCGAGAAGCAGATGAGCTGGACATTTATGCAATTATTCAACAATTACAAATCCATAAAATTCACCATATCCCCGTTATAGATGATCAAGATTATTTGACCGGAATTATTACGAAGTCACGAGTATTAGAACAAATTATTGATTCCCCTCATCCCCAGATTACCAGTAGAATTCACCCCACAACTCTACAACAGCAACTAGCAAAATTTAAGGACCAATTACAAAATACCAATGCTAAACTACAGGGGGAAATCAGTCAACGGGGTATGATCCGTATGATTGAAAACAAATTGCGAACTTCGGAGCCAAATATTCGGACATTTTTTGATGCTTTGACTGATATTATTCTGATTATTAATACTCGCAGTAATTCTATTTATGTGCCGCCCAAGTCTCTGCAAAATTATCATCAATACTTAGGTCAAAAGTATGCAGGTGATACATATAAGATAATTAATCAGACTCGGGAACTATTTTCTCCGGCTGACCCCCACAATATCTTTGTTGAAAAAGTTAATCAATGTTTAACAGTAGGTACTATTATCAATTTTGAATATCATCTGAATGTAGAAGGTAATTGCTTGTGGTTTTCGGCAAATATCTCCCCGATTTCCTCGGAATCTGTGGCTTGGGTGGCTCGTGATATTACTGAAAATAAGCGAGCTGAATCAGCTTTACAAACTCTGACGGCGGAATTGGAACAACGGGTGCAAGAACGTACCTTTGAGCTGCAAAAAATTAATCAAATGCTCACTAAGTCTTTGGAGCAAAAAAAACATTCAGAAAAGGAGCTATTAAAAGCTCATAAAACAATGCGATCGCACGTGGAAAATTCTCCTCTAGCTGTGATTGAATGGGACCCAGAATTTAAGGTACAATATTGGGGAAAGCAAGCGGAAAAAATCTTTGGGTGGAAGGCTGAAGAAATCATAGGTATTCATTGGGGAGAATGGCAAATCGTTTTTGAAGAAGACTTACAATTAGTAGAAACAGTTATCGGTGATTTAATCGGGGAAAAAACCAATAAAAATATTTGTAAGAATCGTAACTATACCAAAGACGGGAGAGTAATCTACTGTGAATGGTATAACTCAGTATTACGGGATGAGTCCCATCAGATTATATCGATTTTGTCATTAGTTCAAGATGTTACGGAACGGGAATTATTAGAAATTGAACGTTGTCAGGTTGAGGATGCTTTGCGAGAAAGTGAGGCTCGCTATGCGACTCTTACAGACATTTCTCCGGTGGGGATATTTCGGACTGATGCTGAAGGTAAATTTGTCTATATCAATGAGCGTGGATGTGATTTGGTTGGCTGTTCAGTCATGGAAATGTTTGGGCATGGTTGGACTAAAAGGCTTCATCCTGATGACCGAGAGCGGGTAATTAATGAATGGAATAAATGCGTTAATAATCATCAAATGTTTCAGTTAGAATATCGTTTTTGTCATGGTGAAGGCCAGGTGGTTTGGGTTTTTTCCCAAGCTGTTCCTGAGCTAAATGATGATGATGAAATAGTTGGTTTTGTGGGAACTCTCACTGATATTAGTGAACTAAAATCCGCTGAAAAATCTCTGCAAGAATTGAACCAAGACTTAGAAATGCTGGTGGAACAGCGAACATCTCAACTACAAGAAACTAACGAAAAGTTGCGAGTTGAAATTGCGGAGCGACAAAAAATTGAGGCGGAAATTGCGACTAAGGCTTATCAGCAGGCTATGGTAGCTGAAGTTGGACAAAAAGCTCTCTTGGGTATTGACTCGGAAATATTAATTCAGGATATTGTCGGGATGGTGGGTCGATGTTTACAGGTGGATTATTGTAAGTTATTAGAAATACGGGTGTCTGAACCCGATCGCCTGACGGTGGCGATCGCTAACCATCAACACACCCATAATCATCGCTTAAAAACTGACAAATATCACCAGGTTTACTCATTTATTTTACCTGAATCATCATCAACTACACCCTCTCCTAGCCACCACCTTAACCTAGGAATAGAACCGTCGTCAAATATTTATCAGTTTCCCCATATTAATGGGATCAGTATTCCCATTGAAAGCCAAAATTCCTATTATGGCATTTTGGGGGTTTATACGACCGAAACTAGAGAATTTGTGCAGGAGGATGTACACTTTCTGCAAAGTGTAGCTAATGTTTTAGCAACGGCGATCGAACGCCAACACGCTGAAGAACAATTAATGAACTCCCTTAAAGAAAAAGAAATTTTGCTGAAAGAAATTCACCACCGAGTGAAAAATAACTTGCTGGTAGTTTCCAATTTATTAGAGTTTCAATCGGATTACACGGACAACCCAGAAGTAATCAAACTTTTGTCAGATAGCCAACAACGCATTCAATCTATGGCTCTGATTCACGAAAAACTATATAAGTCAACAGGTCTGGATAGGATTAACTTTGGCGACTATCTCAATGATTTAGTTGAGCAACTATTTGACTCTTACGGGACAGAAGCTCACACAGTTGACTTAGAATTAGATATAGAATCCGTTGAACTTAACCTGGAAACAGCTAACCCTTGTAGTTTAATTGTCAATGAGCTGATATCTAATGCTTTTAAACACGCCTTTGTCGATGAACGTCCTGGTAAACTTGGGTTAGAACTTCATCAAGATGATCTTGGTATTATTACTTTGATTATCCGGGATAATGGGGTCGGTATTCCAGAAGGACTAGATATTCGCAATGTGGAATCCCTAGGAATGGAGTTGATCTGGACCCTGACTGAGCAGATAGAAGGAAACTTAGAACTATTGGACGTAACCGAGGGAACAGCATTTAAACTGATTTTCTCGGAATTGTCCTATAGACAAAGATATTGAAATTATTAAGTTGTTATATGAGAACATCAATAATGGTGATCAATTTTGTATAATTACGATAATTTTCAGCATACCAAACCAACTAGGTGCAATACCATGAACACTGTCCAAATTCTGATTGTCGAGGATGAGTTATTAATTGCTAAAGGATTGGCCAGAAAACTCAAGTCTTTGGGATATACTGTAGTGGGGATTGTTTCTTCGGGACTAGCGGCGATCGCCAAAGTGGCGGAAACTAACCCTGATTTAGTATTAATGGATATTGTTATTAAAGGGGATATGGATGGTATTGAAACCGCCGCTAAAATTCATGAACAATATGGAACTCCGGTAATTTACCTGACGGCTTATGCTGATGATAGTACCCTAGAAAGAGCTGAATCTACTGGGTCTTATGGTTATCTTTTAAAGCCTTTTAAGGAGCGAGAAGTTCATGCAGCTATTCGCATGGCATTAAAGAGATATGAGCAGGAAGTACAAGTCAAGGAATCTCTGAATTTATTTCAGGAGTTAGAAGCTGAAAAAACACGACTGTTATCCATAGCATCCCATGATTTAAAAAACCCTCTAACTTCTATTCAAATGTCTACGGATTTGTTAGCTAAATATGACTCGAAACTAGATGAGCAGAAAAAACTTAAACATTTTCAGCGAATCCAGTCATCAATTAATAGTATGAATCAATTACTAGAAGATGTCTTAACATTAAGTAAGTCTAGTTCGGGAAAATTGACTTTTGCTCCTAAGTTAGTTAATGTGGTCAAGTTGATCCAACTCTTAATAGACCAGTTAATGGTGCAAGTGAATGACCAACACAAACTCGAATTAAGAACCTCGGGAGATTTAGATGATCCGATCATGTTAGATGACAAATTGCTGGGTCATATTCTAGCTAATTTATTATCCAATGCTATCAAATATTCTCCCGATGGTGGGGTGATTAATTTTGATGTTATTCGCCAAGAAAATCAGATAATTTTTCGGATTAAGGATGCGGGTATAGGTTTACCACCAGAGTATAAACAAAAGCTATTTCAAGCCTTTGAACGTGGTTCTAATGTCGGAAACATCAAAGGTACAGGATTAGGATTATCTATTGTTAAGCAAGCTGTAGATTTGCATGGAGGAGAGATTACTGTTGACAGTGAATTAGGACAGGGAACCACATTTACAGTGATTTTGCCAATCACAGAGGTTTCCTAAATATCTAAATATGGCATAATTGAACCTATTAACTGATTTAACCGATCTAGGTATAGGTACAAAATTAGAATAAACGAAAGCAGAATTAATATGGCTAAAGTTTTAGTAATTGAGGATGAAGAGACAATTCGGGAGAATTTGGTAGAATTACTGGAGATAGAAGATTTTGATGTGATCTCGGCTGAGAATGGCAAGTTGGGTGTAGAACAGGCTCACAAACATTTACCGGATTTAATTCTCTGTGATGTGATGATGCCTGAGTTAGATGGTTATGGAGTATTAAAGGAGTTAAGATCCCATATGGAAACGGCGACAATTCCGTTTATATTTTTAACGGCTAAAGCCGATCGCGATGATTTACGGGAGGGGATGAATTTAGGAGCGGATGATTACCTAACTAAACCCTGTTCTATGGAAGAATTGTTAACAGCGATCGCCATCAGATTAGAAAAACAGTCTTTAATCAAACAGCAATCGGAAATACAGATCCGGGAATTACGGGAAAATATCACCCATTCCCTCCCTCATGAATTACGAACTCCCCTAAATGGCATCATCAGTAATACGGAGTTACTACTCTCAAATTTAGACTTATTTGAACCGGATGAAATCAAGGAAATTTTGCAAGATATTCGGATTTCCGGTCGCCGCCTCTATCGTTTAATCATCAATTTTTTGCTATATGCAGATTTAGAAATTATCGGTTTAAATGTAGAAAAAGTGCGATCGCTCCGATCCATTCAGGTCAAAGACAGCCAATCAGTTATTATCAAAGCCGCCACCCAACAAGCCCAAGAACACCAAAGGGAGACAGACCTAGAATTTGACCTAGAAAATGCCACGGTACAGATGGCAGCTAACCAGCTTGAAAAAGTGGTAGTAGAATTGATTGATAATGCCTGTAAATTTTCGGAACCCGGTACACCAATTCAGGTAATTAGTCAAGTAGGTGAGGAATTTTTATTACTAAAAATAAGCGATCGCGGTCGAGGGATGACCCCAGAACAAATCAGTAAAATTGGCGCTCACGTACAATTTGAGCGAAAACTGTACGAACAGCAAGGCTCAGGACTAGGACTAAGTATTATTAAATGTATTGTAGAACTGCATGGCGGCCAGTGGAGAATTGAAAGCGAATCTAACCAACAAACCACCATTTCCCTAAACTTACCCCTAGGCTTGGATGTACTCCCAGGCTGAAACCAAATAGTTGACAAGGAGGAGAGGGAGTCCTCCAATAGCCGCAAGACTCCCTATTCGATGAACTGAGGATATAGGTTATAGGTTGATGGGCAGGAATTACATCATTCCCATGCCACCCATACCACCCATGCCACCCATACCACCCATACCACCCATACCACCCATGCCGTCCATATCTGGCATTGCTGGTTTAGGCTCAGGCTTCTCAACCACGAGAACCTCAGTGGTAATCACCATTCCCGCAATTGAGCCAGCATTTTGCAGGGAAGAGCGAACCACCTTGGCTGGGTCTAAAATTCCTGCCACAATCAAGTCTTCAAAGTTACCCGTTAAAGCATTGTAACCAATATTAGAGTCACTGTTACGGACTTGTTCAACAATTACAGAACCCTCAACCCCTGAATTATTAGCAATTTGACGCAGAGGTGCTTCCAAAGCTCGTGCCACAATTTTAGCTCCCAGCTTTTCCTCTTCTATGCTGAAAGTTGCAGCCAGTTGCTCTACCTTTTTGACCAAGTGAATTAAGGTTGTACCGCCACCGGGAACAATTCCCTCATCCACAGCAGCTTTAGTGGCATTCAGAGCATCTTCAATACGAAGTTTACGGGATTTCAGTTCAGTTTCGGTAGCCGCACCAACTTTAATGACCGCCACACCGCCAGCTAACTTAGCAATACGTTCTTGCAGTTTTTCCTGATCATATTCGGAATCAGTTTCTGCCAGTTGCTTACGCAATTGTTCGACCCGCTGTTGGATCTCACCTTGATGACCGGAACCAGAAACAATGGTGGTGGAGTCCTTGTTAATTGTGACTTTAGTGGCTGTTCCTAGCATCTCTACGGTGGCTGTTTCCAAGTTTAAGCCAATTTCTTCGGAAATCAACTGACCCCCGGTAAGAATGGCAATATCTTGGAGCATGGCTTTCCGACGTTCGCCGAAACCAGGGGCTTTAATAGCGGCTACATTCAACACACCCCGGGCTTTGTTGACAACTAAGGTGGCTAGGGCTTCCCCGTCGATGTCTTCGGCTATAATGAGCAGGGGTTGACCAGAACGGGCGACTTTTTCCAGGACGGAAACAATATCCTGAATGGCACTGATTTTTTTATCGGTGATCAGGACACGAGCATTGTCTAACTCTACTGTCATCCGTTCGCTATCGGTGATGAAGTAGGGGGAAATATAACCGCGATCGATTTGCATCCCTTCCACAACTTCTAATTCGGTGGTTAGGGACTTGGACTCCTCAACGGTGATTACTCCGTCTTTGGTCACTTTGTCCATGGCTAGGGCGATCATCTCTCCCACTTCCTTATCATTCCCGGCGGAAACTGTGGCTACCTGTTCGATCGCACTTCCTTCGACGGGTTTAGCTAAGGATTCAATTTCTTTGACCAGATACTGAACGGTTTTATCAATTCCCCGCCGCAAAGCCACGGGGTTCGCACCCGCCGCCACATTCTTCAAGCCTTCCTGTATCATGGCTTGAGCCAAAACTGCTGCTGTGGTAGTACCATCTCCAGCCACATCATTGGTTTTCGCTGCTACTTCTTGAATTAACCGCGCGCCTGTATTTTCTAGGGGATCTCCTAATTCGATCGCTTTGGCTACGGTAATTCCATCACTGACAATATCCGGTACGCCAAATTTTTTCTCTATCAGTACATTGCGACCTCTTGGACCGAGGGTAACACGAACTGCGTCTGCTAGGGCGTTGACTCCCCGCTCGATCGCTCGCCGTGATTCTTCGTCAAAGGCTACGATTTTCGCCATATTACACCTAATTTAGCTCTCCAAATAGTCAATTTAGCACTCATGGTGTACGAGTGCTAATTCGTGGAAACCGTACCAAATTGGGGTGGGGACAGTCCCAAGTTATTAGTCCTGTGGTTAGAGGTCTAAGCCATGACCATGCCACCATCAACATTGATAACCTGACCCGTGATATAGGCGGCGGCGGGGTCAGCAGCCAAAAATCTGACTAACCCGGCGACTTCTTTGGGTTCACCGTAACGACCTAGGGGAATAAATTTCAGGATCTCTTCGGTGTTTTTTAAGTCTTTGGTCATGTCTGTGGCTATAAAACCCGGGGCGACGGCATTAACTAACACTCCCCGAGTCGCAAATTCTTTGGCTAGGGTTTTGGTTAAACCTATGACTCCGGCTTTGGCGGCGCTGTAGTTGGCTTGACCGGGGTTCCCCATTTGACCCGCCACGGAAGCAATATTGATGATCCTACCCGATCGCGCTTTCAGCATGATTTTAGCTACCGCGCGACAGCATAGAAACACTCCGGTTAGGTTAAGGTTGATTACGGCTTCCCAGTCGGAGGGTTTCATCCTCAACAATAGGGTGTCGCGGGTGATACCAGCGTTGTTGACTAGGATATTGATGCCACCACACTGGTCTACAATATCTTTGATTAGCTGATCTACTTCCTCGGCTTGGGATACGTCCGCTTTCATGGCGCGCGCCTCTCCTCCGGCTTCGGTAATTTCCGCTACTACTTTCTCGGCGGCTGTGCTAGAACTGGCATAGTTGACAACTACTTTAGCCCCTTGTTGGGCCAGTTCTAATGCGATCGCTGAACCAATACCCCTAGATGCACCAGTTACTAAGGCCACCTGCTGTTTTAACTGCTGCATTGATTCTGGTAACATTTCCATCGGGATTTTTCCTTTCCAGTTAACTTCCAACTCAATTATGATAAGGGGAATGGGGTTTGAGGTACAGCGATATATAATGGGAAATTGAGCAATAGCTAATTCATGGGGATTATGGCAGTTAAAAAGCAGTTTCAGAATTTTCAGGAACTTCTTGAGAGTTCCGAAGTCCCTGTTTTGGTGGACTTTTACGCCACTTGGTGCGGTCCCTGTCAAATGATGGCTCCGATTTTGCAGGAAGTTAACCAAGAGATGAAAGAACAAATCCAAATCGTCAAAATTGACACCGATAAATATCCTAAAATTGCCTCGGATTATCAAATAGAAGCTCTCCCAACTTTGATATTTTTTAAAAATGGTCAACCGGTAGACCGTTTTGAAGGGGTTAAACGCGCACCAGAACTGATTCAATGGCTTTATGGGTTGCTGTAACCTACGGAGTGGCGATCGCTTGTGGGGGTGTTCCTTTTATAGGCGATCGACTATGAAACTTGAAATGCGTCAATAAATACCTTATGGTAATTAGGCTTATATTTGGTGTGGGAGTCCTGGATGTATCCCTTTTCTAGTTCCGGTTCCGGTTGTGGTGACATGAAGCCACACAATGGTAAAGTTGTCAATACTTGCACCCCAGAGATTTATGGTCTTTTACCTGTTCCCGAAGGTCCGTTAAGGATTTCTGGAGAAGTTCCACAACCAACGGATTTGGATCGTCCGTCAATTCTGCTGTCCGTAGCTATTCCCACTTTTCGGGAAAGCCAAAATATACCCATCTTGATTGATCGCCTCACCGGGTTATTAGATCAAGTCATTCCTAGACAGTATGAGTTGATTGTAATTGACGATGATAGCCCCGATCGCACTTGGGAAGTCGCCACCAACATAGCTACTTATTATCCCCAGTTGCGGGTTATGCGCCGCCGAGGAGAAAGGGGTCTATCAACCGCCGTAATTAGAGGCTGGCAGGTGGCGTTGGGTGAGATTTTAGCTGTCATTGATGCTGACCTACAACACCCCCTAGACACGATACTACAATTGTGGTCGCAAATCCAGTCTGGGGCTGATTTAGCTGTGGCTAGTCGTCATGTTTCTGGGGGTGGGGTCAGTGATTGGAGTTTGGCGCGACGGATTTTGTCTCGTGGCGCACAAATGCTGGGGTTGATGATTTTACCCGGGGTAGTGGGTCGGGTTTCTGATCCTATGAGTGGTTATTTTATGCTGCGGCGCGATACCCTGGCTAATATCGACCTCAACCCCGTGGGATACAAGATTTTGATTGAGGTATTGGGTCGGGGGAGAATTGCTAACATTCAGGAAGTCGGCTATGTGTTCCAAGAACGTCAGGAGGGGTATAGTAAAGTTACCAGTAGGCAGTATTTTGAGTATTTACAGCATTTGCTAAGATTGCGGATCGATAATTGGCCAGTGGGTCGGTTTGCCAGATTTGCAGTGGTCGGGTTTAGTGGCTTATTTGTCGATATGGCTATCTTTTATCTGTTATTAGATGGCTGGGGTTTACCCCTGACCCTAAGTGCAGTGCTATCGGCGGAAATGGCGATTATCAATAACTTTATCTGGAATGATCAATGGACTTTTCGGGATTTGTCTCGCCAACAGTCTGGCGGTCATCGAAAACTTAAAAGATTGTTAAAATTTAATCTGATTTGCCTGATGGGGTTAGGATTGAATGTAATCATACTCAACCTGTTGGTTTCGGTGTTGGGCTTAAATGCCTATATGGCTAAATTGGGTGCGATCGCGATCGTGACATTTTGGAATTTCTGGGTTAACCTCAAATTGAGTTGGCGAGTTACAGAGGTCAAACCATAAATTTGCCAATTCGAGTTAGGAGTCAAGCCCCATATTTATGGAAACAATAGATCAATTTTCATACCCAAGACTTATGTTATTTAGACCCAGACCACCTTTAACATGATTTGAAAAAATCCCCAGCAAAAATCATACCTAAATCCGTTAATTAATTAGTAAATTTCATCAAAGTCGCAAATAAAACGAGATCATTAATAAGAATGAAAGTTTCCATAATTGTTAGCGATTTATCCTCCCAAGGTGCAGGCCGGTGGGGTGGTGCTGTGCGACCATTTTTGTTGGCTAAAGCCCTTAAAAAAATAGACTGTGAGGTGGAAATCGTTGGTTTCTATCGCCGAGATAAAGAAGGGTTAAGCTCTAGTCCAGATGTGCCAATCATTGCCATCCCCACTCATCCGTCCTATCCCAGGTTTTTGACTTCAGTACCCAAATTGCTTAATCATATTACTGGAGATATTATTTACGCTTATAAGGTTAAACTACCCAGCTTAGGTATAGCTTTGCTGCATAAAATCAAAAGTGGCTATCCAGTAATTTTAGATATTGATGATTGGGAGTTAAGTTGGAATGGTGGTGATGAGTATCAATATAAACCCTCTGTATTTAAATTATTCAAGGATATCTGGGAACCTGATGGAGCATTGCACAAAATTGAGCATCCAATATATCTAAGATGGGCAGAAAAGTTAGTGGCTAAGGCTGATGCTGTCACTATTCATACTCAGTTTCTGTACGACCGCTTTGGTGGTATTTACCTACCTAATGGTAAAGATACGGCACTGTTTGACCCATCTCTATATAATCCAGAAAATAGTCGTGATAAATATGGTCTAAGTAATTATCGTATCGTAATGTTTCCTGGGGCTCCCACGCCTTCTAAAGGTTTACAAGATGTTTTAACAGCATTGGATATCTTAAATCAGCCAGATATTAGATTAGTAATTGTTGGTGGTAATCCTTATAACGACTATGATCGTCAATTAACAGACAAATGGGGGCGGTGGATTATCAAAATTCCCAAGTCCCCACCTACTGTTATGCCGGAAATTGTAGCTGCTGCCCATATTATTGTAGTTCCTCAAAGAGATACTCCCAAGTCTCTAGCTCAGTTTCCTTTAAAACTTACAGACGGAATGGCAATGGCTAAACCTGTGTTGGCTGCTCGTGTTGGCGATATTCCTGAAATTTTAGGGGATACAGGTTACTTAGTTGATCCTAGTTCACCTGAACAAATTGCGGATACGTTACAATTAATCTTTTCCGATTTAGAAGCAGCTAATAACAGAGCATTAAAAGCCAGGGAAAGATGTAAAGAGTTTTACAGCATTGAAGCTATGGCTAATGTTTTATCTGGTGTGATAGAAAAAGTCCTATAGATTGAGAGCGCATGATTCCGAGGAATGGTTCATATAATGTTAAGAATTACTTGGCGATGATTGGGGGAGCAATAATTTGCTCAGAAATGATCAATGGACTTTTCGGGATTGGTCTTGCCCACAGTCCGATCTTCGTCAAACAGTTAAAATATTATTAAAATTTGGTTAAATTGCTCTGGTTAAGTTAGCATGGAAGGTGATAATGTTCAACTGGTTAGTTTCTCTGTTGGGCTTAAATGCCTATAGGGGTAAATTGGGTGCGATCGCGATCGTGACATTTGGGAATTTCTGGGTTAACCTCAAATTGAGTTGGCGAGTTACAGAAGTGAAGATGTAAAAATTGAAGTGAGGATAACAGCAGCTCCAATGACAATGCCAAATTTTCTTATTATCGGTGCTGCGAAGTCAGGAACCAGTTCTTTAGAATATTATCTCAAGCAGCATCCACAGATTTACATGAGTTATGCTGAAGAAATGCACTTTTTTGCATTTGAGAACCAGAAATTGAACTTTCAAGGAATTGGCGACATTTCTTTGATGCGACGGGCTGTTACCAGCCTAGATGATTACCAAGCTCAATTTCAAGATGTTTCTGAGGAAATAGCAATTGGTGAAAAATCAGCTTGGTATCTTTACCATCCGAAAGTACCGGAAAGAATCAAGCATTACATTCCAAACGTTAAACTCATCACTGTACTTCGCAACCCAGTAGATAGGGCTTATTCGAGTTTTTTGCATCTCATTCGGGATTACAGTGAGCCGATTCATGATTTGGAAGTGGCTCTGGAAGCGGAACCACAGCGCATTGACAACAATTGGGAATATTTGTGGCATTATCAACAGGCTGGATTTGATTACCAGCAGCTTCAACGATATTTCGATATATTTGCTCCTGAACAAATTGGAATTTTTATTTATGAAGACTACCGGAAAAATCCAGAAAAGTTTCTTGTAACTATTTTTGATTTTTTGTGTGTAGACAAAACATTCAAGCCGGACTTGTCAAAGAAAATAAATGTGGGAAAACTAAAGGCAAAAGTTCCTAAAAACCAGACCTTCCATAATTTTGGGAGTGAACCCAATATCATTAAATCTATGGTTAAAAATTTTTTACCTATCAGCTTGAGGGAAAGGATTCGGGAGGGACTCAAACAGACAAATTTAGGTCAGCCTCCACTCCAGCCCCAAGTCAGAAAAAAAACTCTTAGATATCTATCGGTCAGATATTATGAATTTAGAAAGGTTGATTTCCAAAGACTTGTCTCGATGGTTAGAACCATAAATAGACCCATAAACTGTTTGATTGATTCAATATGAAAGTCATCCACAGTCTAAGTTGGTATTTTCCCCAGAGTTCCGGTGGTACAGAGGTCTATGTTGATGGTTTGGTGCAAGAGTTGCGATCCCTAGGAATAGAAAGTGTTGTTGGTGCTTCCCTAAATGGAACAAAGGAGCAGAGCTACCAACATAATAACATTTCCGTTTATCGTTATCCTTTATTTCCAAATCCGACTCAGGCACAACTTTACGAACTCGAACCTCCAACCGGTTTCAACTATTTTTCATCGTGGTTAGCCGACCATAAATCAGATATATACCACCAGCACTCTTGGCGATTCGGCTGTGGAGTACACCACCTTAATTGTGCTAAGGAAAACGGTTTAAAAACTTTAGTGACCATTCATATGCCAGAACCCTTATGTCTTAGGGGTACTATGATGCTACATGGCCAACATCCCTGTGATGGAAAAATTCAAGACGTGCGCTGTAGTCAATGCTTGGGATTGCCGGCAAAAGTGCCGAATTGGGCAATACAAGGATTAAGTCGAGTGCCCTCGTCTTTAGCCACGAATTTTCAAACTCAATTAAAAACTTCGAGTTCGGTTCGATTGCAGCAGTTAGGAAGGACAATAGGTACACCTCCAAAAGTTATAAATCATCAAAAAAAACTGCACAGAATGTTCGAGCTTTCAGACCTGGTTATTGCGCCTTGCCAGTGGATTTATGACGGCTTAATTGCGAACGGTTTTGCCAGAGAAAAAATTGTTTTGTGTCGCCAAGGAGTCTCGAATTTTAATAGAAATTTTGAAAAAAAGCAGAGCCAAGAAAAAAAATTAAAAATCGGCTTTTTAGGACGTTGGCAGGATACTAAAGGAGCGCAAATGTTGGCAGAAGCAGTACATCGCCTGCCACCAAATTGTCCGGTAGAACTGATTATTCATGGTATGGGTGGAAGTAAACAAGATCTGGCGAATCGAGAAAAAGTGATGGCTTTGGCATCTACCGACTCCCGAATTAAAATAGCCGATCAACTTGCGAGGGAAGACGTTCCAAAGGCTTTGGCACAATTGGATCTCTTGGCCGTACCTTCCCAGTGGTTGGAAACGGGGCCTCTTGTCGTTCTCGAAGCTTTGGCTGTGGGGACTCCAGTTATCGGTTCCAAACAAGGTGGAATTGCTGAATTAGTCCGTCACGGCATCGATGGTTGGCTGGTTCCCGTCACTGTAGAAGCTTGGCAAGAAGCCATTGCCTATCTCGCTGTGAGGCGAGATGTAGTCCACCAATTAAGTCAGTCTATAAAGCCAGTCCGGACGATGAAAGAAGTTAGTAAAGAAATGGTTGTACTTTATCAAAAAGTGTTGAATTAAAATTAGAGAACCCAATTGTATAATTGATTCACTCAAAATTCATGAAAGTCAAAAAAAAGTATGAAAGTCCAACCCCATGATTTCAAAAAATTGAAAATTTCGATCATCAGCCCAGAAATGTCGGGGGCTGGAGTGGTGAGGTCTTTTTTGCTCGCCCAAGCTTTAAAAATGCTAAATTATCAAGTAGAAATTCTGGGTTTTTTGGTAGAAGGTAAAAATATTTATGTGACTCCAGCTTTTGATGTTTCTATTTTCTCCGTAGCCGTAGATGATAATTATCAAAATTTCATATCCGCATCCCCAAAAATTCTTGAAAAAGTTGATGGAGATATCATTTATGCGGTTAAACCCAGAAGCAGCAGCTTCGGTATTTCTCTAATTAAAAAAGTCATGAGTCGTCGCCCCTTAGTGTTAGATATAGATGACTGGGAACTCAGTTGGCAGGGAGGGGATGACTGGAAGTATAGCCCAAATCCGAAGCAATTAGCCAAAGATATCTTGAAGAAAGATGGGGTTCTCAGGAATCCAGACTATCGTTTCTATTTAAAGTTGATGGAGAAATTAGTGTCCTATAGTGATGCCGTGACTGTCAATACTAAGTTTATTCAAAATCGCTTTGGTGGTGTATATTTGCCCAATGGCAAAGATACGACTTTATTCGATCCGAGCAAATATAATCCCGAGATGAGTAGAAGTCGTTATCACCTCAGCGAATATAAAATACTAATGTTTCCCGGCGCTCCCAGACCCTATAAAGGGGTAGAAGATGTATTGATGGCTCTCGATCTGATTGACCAGTCGGATTTCAAGTTGGTAATTGTTGGGGGTAGCCCCTATGATAATTATGATGATATACTCATGGAAACGTGGGGACGCTGGATTATCAAATTGCCAAACTTTCCAGCCGAAAAGATGCCGGAGATCGTTGCCGCCGCCCATGTTATTGTGGTTCCCCAGCGCGATCACCCGGCGACTAGGGCGCAGTTTCCCCTGAAGCTGACCGATGGAATGTCTATGGCTAAACCTGTCTTGGCGAGCCGAGTTGGTGACATTCCCGAAATTTTAGGAGATACTGGGTATTTGGTCGAACCGAACTCTCCTGAACAAATTGCTGACACACTCCAACTGATATTTCAAGATTTACACGTTGCTAATGATAGAGGATTACAGGCTAGAAAAAGATGTGTAGAATTGTACAGTATTGAGGCGATGGCAAATGTTCTGTCTAATGTGATTGATCAAGTCATGTAAATTTTAAAAAGGGGAATAATTTATGTCATCGGAAAAATTACTGTTAAATTTTGCTAGAAAATACCCGGTCAGAATTGTAGTTATCGTCATTCTGGGATTTTCAGGAGCCATATTTAATGGGGTCAGTACGACCTTGATTGTCCCGATTATTCTCAATATATTAGGGGTGCAAGCTAACCTAAAAGATGCCCCAGCATTGATTCAAAATATCATGTCTCCATTTGACTCAGTGCCAGAAATATACCGTCTACCCTTAATGACAGGAGCTATTTTACTAGCGATTATTTTAAAAAATTTAACTAACTATGTCAAAAGTTTGGCTTCCAGTGCGTTAACTCGTGCTTTAACCGCTGACATGAGAGAGTCAGGCTTACGGTTATTACTGAATGTAGATTTGGACTATTACTCTCAAATGAAGGTGGGGGATATCGTCAACAGATTAGGGGGTGAAATCAGTAGAGCATCAAGTACCATTAGCACATACATTGGGATGCTCATAACATCGATTACAATTTTAGTATTTGTGGCGATGCTGTTGGCAATTTCCTGGCAACTGACATTGGTAGCTACAGTTTTGCTTTTATTCGTTACAGCCATTAATCAGGTAATAGTTAATCGTTCTAAAAGATTTGGTAAAAAATTGTCAGAACTATCAAGAGGATATTCAATTAAACTATTAGAAATACTTAATGGTATTAGATTGGTAAAATCTACCGGTAATGAAGAACAGGAATATGAACAAGTTAGCCAGTTAATTCGCGATCGCGAAAAAGCGGATTTTGAGGAGCAGGTAAACTCAGCAGCTATTGGACCCATCAATGAAGTCGTTAATATTTTAGTGATTCTTTTGTTAGTGATGATCGGCAGGATATTTTTGCAAGAACAAGTATCATCATTGGCAACCGTTCTGCTCACCTATTTATTTGTACTATTTAGAACTCTTCCCCTAATTTCCGGGTTAAATAGCTCCCGAAGTCAAGCAGCCAATAAATCGGCATCCGTAGAAATTGTGCATGACTTTTTAAGACAGGATAACAAAAGTTTTATGAAGAATGGTGAGCAAGAATTTAAGCGTTTAGAGAAGGAAATTCATTTTAATCAAATCTCTTTTGCTTATCCAGGGCATAAAGATATGGTCTTAAAAAATATCGATTTGCACTTGCCACGGGGAACTACCTTGGCCTTGGTTGGGGGCTCTGGTTCAGGAAAATCAACCTTAGCATCCCTACTCCCTCGGTTTTATGATCCGAGTCAGGGTGCGGTGATGATAGATGGAAAAGATTTGCGCGATTTTGAGATAAAAAGCATCCGAAAGGCTATGGGAATTGTGAGCCAGGATACATTTTTATTTAATGCCTCAGTTCGCTACAATTTAGCTTATGCCAAGCCAGAGGCCACAGAAGAACAAATCATTGATGCAGCTAAACGAGCCAATGCTTATGAATTTATTGAAAATTTGCCCCAGGGCTGGGATACCCAGATTGGCGATCGCGGTGTGTTATTATCGGGAGGTCAAAGACAACGACTAGCCATTGCTAGAGCTTTGCTACAAAATCCCGATATACTTATCCTAGATGAAGCCACCAGTGCATTGGATACAGTCTCAGAAAGGCTGGTTCAAGAAGCGATTGAAGAACTCAGCAGAGAACGGACAACTTTAGTGATTGCTCACCGTCTTTCCACTATTCAAAAAGCTGATCAAATTGCCGTTTTAGATGAAGGAAAAGTAGCTGAAGTCGGCAGCCATGATGAACTACTAGCTCAAGGGGGAAAATATGCCCGCCTCTACACTTTGCAGTTTGCCGACGAAGCCGAACGCGATCAAGCAATTATCAAGAGTTCCTACGATGTTCGGACTCGTCTCAATCCCATGATTGGTTTCTTGCAATTACTGTCAGAGGATATGATCGATGAACCCGAAGAACGCGAAGAACTCTTAAATGAGTCTTATCATTCGGCTACCCACATTCTGGAAAGTTTAGAGTTTATCGAACAAAGTGTTAAACTTCGGCTAAGTAAAAGGCAAGAATCATCCTCAAATTAAGGAATAAATTTTCAATGGCTAAACATTACCTATTTTTTACTCAAAAGACTCTCCCTCAACCCAACGTAGCGAGTTTAGTTCAAGTGGTTCATTCTGCGAATGCCGCGGCAAATTTGGGCTACCAAACTGTTTTGGCTTATATGAGTCCCCAAAAGTCCACTTTTAACCCAATTGGGTTGATGCGACCCTTTAATCCCCAAAAGCCAGAGCCACAACTGATTGAACAATATAATATACAAGAATACCTCAAAGTCTCTCCCTTACCCATGCCGTGGCCTGTGAATGCCAAGTGGGGTGGTAAATGGACAAACTCTAGCACTGTTGTATCAAAATACTACTTGCCTGTTCATATCAAACCTGATACTAAAATTGTTCATACTCGAGATTGGAATTTCGCTAAAGCTGCTATTAAACATAGATTACCAGTCATCTACGAACAACACCATTATGATCAGAAAAAATTTCCGCCAGAAATTGTTAGATCTCCCTGGTTTCAAATAGCGGTTACAGTAGCAGATACTGTTAAAGATAATTTGATTGCTAACGGTATGCCTCCCGAAAAAACTATCAAACTTCATAACGGTTTTAATCACCTATTTATATGTAGACATGATCAAGAAGCCGAAGAATGGCGAAAAAAACTTATCCCAAATGAACGCAACCATCTAGTTGTTTACTCGGGGGGACTTTATCCTTTTAAAGGTGTGGATCTGCTCATTGATGTGGCTAAAAAATTACCCAAAATTCAATTCGCATTTGCTGGAGGTAATCAATCTCAGGTACTAGAGTACCAAACAAAAGCCAAAGATAATCAAGTTGATAATGCTGTATTTCTGGGTTTTCTCCCTCAAGATCAACTCGCCAGTTTACTGCAAGCAGCTGATGTTTTAGCTCACCCTCATCTCATGACTGAGGCAGCAACTTTTACATCTCCTTTAAAGTTTTTTGATTATCTAGCATCAGGAACCCCCATTGCCGCCAGCGAAATTCCCCCGTTAAGGGAATTTAAGTCATCAAATATTGCGGTGGGATGGTGTGAACCAGACCATCCCACCGTTTTCGCTGAGTGTATTGAAAAAGTTTTGTCAACCTATCCTAGAAAGACGGGAGGATATCCAGAAACTATTGAGTTTGCTACTCAGTTTTCTTGTGAAAATCGAATCACGAAAATTCTCAGTTATGTCGATGAATCAATGCGACCAGAGTTAGTTAATTAATCATAGGTAAAATCAAAATGGAACCCCAAATTGTTGGTATGATTACCAGTTACCCAAACGCCAATCAAACAGATTGGTTGTGGCAACAAACCCCTGATCATTTTGGCAGATGGGGAAATATCGCGATCCAGTCAACTCATCCACATCCTGATTTCTTACTCCTGTATCAATTTGATTTTCCTAAGCCTCGTCAAAAAACTTCCTGGCGCGATCGCCTGCAAGACTTGGTTAAACCACAGCAACCAGCACCCGATATCAGGGAAAAATTTAGGGGTGTTCCCAAAGAACGCATGATTTATCTGCTCCGAGAACCGCCTTTAAGTAAAGTCGTTGAAAGAACTCAATATAACTACCGGCAGGCTGAATTGTATTGTGATTATGTTTCTGGACCAGATAACTTTGCTCCAGTTCCTGATTATATGCCAGCCATTTGGTATCATCATAATTCCTTTCGAGAACTTAATGAAATGGAACCACCCACCAAAGAGCTTTTTTGTTCTTGGATTACTTCGGGAATTAATCGCAGTGAAAACCATCAGCAGAGGTTGAATTTTTTAGGACTAATGCAAGAAGTAAATGTGGAGTTTGATTTGTATGGCCGCCAGTTGCCTCCCGCCTCCAACTATCGAGGACAACTAAGTAATAAATGGCAGGGTATGGCACCTTACTACTATAATTTAGCGATTGAAAATTATGCTGACAATGATTTATATGTGAGTGAAAAGCTCTGGGATTCTTTGTTGGCTTGGTGTTTGCCAATTTATTATGGAGGACCGGCGGCCGATAAGTTATTACCACCTGGAAGTTTTCTGAGATTGCCAAGCCTGGATGAAAAAGGGTTAGAATACATTAAGGAGGTGACTGCTACTGCTGATGCTTGGTATGAAGCTAGAGAGGCGATCGCCGAAGCTAGACAAATTATTTTGCACAAGCTTAACTTACTCGCTTGGTTGGACAATTTTGCCAAAAATCATTAAGCATGGAGCAACTCAATGGCTAATAATTCTCAAGAGGGAAATACCAAAAATTCTCAAAGATTGTGGGAGTTGGATGTGCTGCGAGGAATCGCAGCATTAAGTGTGGTCTTATTTCATTACACCAGTCAGTATAGTACACTGTATGGGCATTCCGATCAAGTCTGGTTTTATTGGGGATTGGGACGACATGGAGTTGAGTTTTTCTTTATTGTCAGTGGTTTTGTGATTTTGATTACCCTGGAAAGAACGAAAAGCTGTTTAGACTTTATAATCAAGCGCTTTTCTCGACTGTATCCGGCTTACTGGGTGGGGATTATTTTGACATTTACAATTACAGCGATCGCTCAATTACCAGATCTACAAGTCAGCTTCTCAGACGCTTTATTAAATCTGACAATGTTTCAATGGTTATTTAATGTTCCCAATGTAGATAAGGTATATTGGACTCTCAGAATTGAAATTTGTTTTTATATAATGATGTTACTCATCTACAAACTGAGACTTTTAAAGCGCGTAGAAGTAGTCGTATCTGGATGGTTAGCATTAACTTTATTTTATTCGATTAAAACTTATATGGCAAGCCGAGGATTTGAATTTTCATATAGTGAAAATTACTTAGAAGCAAATAATTATTTTTTAATGGGTAGTTCAACTTTAAACAACCTTGATTATTTATCAATGGGAATAATTTCTAACTTAAAAAGTATAGTACGCGAACTAATTATCATTAAATATGCACATTTATTTATCGCAGGATTAATGATTTACAAGGTGAATAAGCAAGGTTTTTCGATTCATAGATTCCTGATAATTATGATTTGTGTTTTGGCCCAAAGGTTTGCTTATCCCTGGGAAAATTCTTGGTCTACAACTATTATAGTAGCCAGTTTTATAGTGTTACTATATTTGGGAACTCAGGGTTATTTGAAATGGCTCAGGTTGCAGCCGTTAATTTTTTTAGGCACTATTTCTTATAGCTTATACCTAATCCACCAAAATATCGGCTATGCCTTGATTAGACAACTTTACCAATATGGTTTTAATCCTAACCTAAGTATTATCCTAGCCATCATTTTGTCTATAGCTTTGGCATCTGCTATCACCTTTATGATAGAACTACCCGCCAATCAGTGGTTAAGGTTAAAATATCAAGAATATCAGAATAAGTTATTGTCATCAACTTGAACCCAACTCGCGATTTTAAGGAGGTCAGAATTATGCGTGGTATTTGCAGTCTAGGTAACGATGTTGTTTATGATCAGTTAGTAGGACTTCTCAACAGTATAGATGCAATTTTGGGTCCAGAAACCCCCGTTTGTATCTATCCATTTGATGATCGCATCGAAAAAATTGCCGCCGAAATTGCCAAGCGACCTAACGTCACCCTTTACGATGATAAGGAATCAATCCAGCGTTGGGATAGTTTTATGGCTGCGGCGGCTCCTGAAAGACTGAATAAAGAGAAATTTAGATTATATGGCGCTCATCGGCGGTTTTGTGCCTTCGATGGTCCTTTTGACCAATTCATTTATATGGATGCCGATACCCTGGTCATGAACTCTTTAGATCCCGTGTTCGACAAGTTACAAGAGTATGACTGGGTAGTGTATGATTTTCAGTTCACAGATCCGACTAAAATCTATAACTTACAGTCCCCCAAATTGCCAGAAGTTTTTGACAAACAGAGGATCGATTCAGAAATATTCTGTTCCGGTTTCTACGGTTCTAAGCGCGGGGTATTTGACGAAGCAACCAGAAACGATCTGTTATCGAAGTTAAAAGCGGGAGAGTATGAGATTCTCTATCCGGGGGCGGGGGAACAGCCCTTGCTAAATTATATGGTCATGGGTTCTGGAATTCCCAGCTACAATTTTGCCAAAGGTTTGCCAGACTCACAAAAGACCGGGTGCAGCGCCACTTCCAAACATTTTGAAGAACGAGACCACATCTTGTATGATAAAGGCAATCGACTCACTTACATCCATTATATCGGCGTTCAACCTCAGTTAATTTCTCGCGTTTGTGCGGGTGAAAATCTTGGTTTTCCATATCGGGATGTGTTTCTGCACTATCGCTATCTCCACGAACCGGAGCAGCGTCCAGTGTTTACCACACCCCCCAAAACTGAGAATTCAGAAACCCGCCAGGGTTTGATCAAACGAATTCTCAGAAAATTGAAATTAACTCGTTAAGAATAGGAGAATTTATGACCCGAGGAATTTATATTGTCGCCAACGATCGCGTCCAGGAAAATGCGATCGCCCTCCTGAATAGCATTCGTCGCCATAATCAGAGTGTTCCCGTGGTGATGATTCCCTTTAATGAGGAATATCATCAAGTTTTTAACACCTTAAATCGTCTCCATGATGTGCAGCTATTTCCTAACTTAGAATTCCTCGAAGAATTAACCCAAAAAGTGGGAGCAATTTTTGACAGAGATTTTCTCAAACTCCCCAATAAAATGCGAAAGCTGGCTGTCTGGTTTGGGCCGCTACAAGATTTCCTTTATATTGACACTGATATTATTGTTTTTGAAGATATTGCAGCTAACCTCGATTATTTATCCGAGGTCGATTTTTTCTGCTGTGACTATCATCACGCTGGCGAAAAATTGCGGAATATTTTTTCCCCCGTCGTTATCGAACAAAATATCTTCAGTGAAACCGATTTAGAAGATGTCTTTAACAGCGGTTTTTGGGCTTCTAAAAAGGGTGCAATTACCTTAGATAAACTATACCACACCTTGCAGGAATGCTCCCAACACCGGGAGTATTTTGACTTTACACAGGGTGTCACCGACCAGCCAATTTTTAACTATCTGGTACTCAAACATATTCCCAAACGTGGTAATTTGGTCAAGCGTCCCGGAGGAGATGTCGGGAGTTGGGCCGGTTCTAAACACTTTCAGGAGCGGAACCATATCCTGTATGATAAGGAGAAACCTTTAAAGTACCTTCACTGGGCAGGTACTCCCTTAAATCCTGGGCAAAACTATTGGGATATCTGGGAATATTATCGTTATCTCCATGAAGGAAAACCAGCATGGCAGAGGAAACTGAGCCGCTTATTTTCTTTTCTAAAACCCTAAAAAACTAGACCTAGACAAGGACTAAACCTATGACAGACGGTATCTATACTTTTGCCAATGATGTCGTTTACGACCAACTCGTTGCTTTACTGAATAGCATTGAAGTCAATGAAGGTCGAGAACTACCCGTATGTATTATTCCTTACAATAATCAGTTAGATAAAATTCGTGCGGAAGTGGCTAAACGTAACCATGTCACTTTGTTTGACAATCAAGAATCAATTGCTTTTTGGGAAAACTTTTCAACTCAAGCCTGGAATACCCACGACAGAGCACAAAAAATTTGGGCGGAACGGGGACTTTCCTCGCCTTACCGTCTAGCCATGCACCGAAAACTCTGTAGCATTAATGGCCCGTTTGATAAGTTCGTCTATTTCGATGCGGATACGTTGTTGATGGGGCCTTTAGACGCAGTTTATGAAAAGTTAGATCAATATGACTGGGTGACAAATGATTTTCAATACAAATCCGATATCAAATATATCTTTGATCGCCCTGAAGGGCAATTATATCAAGTTTTCGATCCCCAATATGTCAAATCCCATATTTTTTGTGCCGGTTGGTTCGCGTCGAAACGGGGTATTTTTACGCCGGAAATTTTGGATCATATATTGCATAATTTAAAAATGGGAGAATCTGATTCAATGGCGTTGTTTGGACCTGATCAATCTTTATTGAATTACATGGTTTTACGGAGCAATATTTCATACTACAATTTTGCCTACCATAATTTAGAACAAGCCACAGGAAGTCACTGGTCTTCTACTTTTGATGTCGTGGATAACGTGCTTTATGATAAAGGTCAGAAAATTACTTACATTCATTTTATGAGCATATCTGCTGGTAAGTTTACTCAGCTTTGCGGTGGTGAGGATGTCAAAATTCCTTATCAGGATGTGTTTTTGCATTATCGATATTTGAAATCACCGTCAGACCGTCCTCAGTTGAAGCCACCGAGTTGGTTGGTTCAGGTACAGAGGAACCTTAAGAATGCGATCGCTAAAATAAGCGATCGCGTCATCTCAAAAATCCGTAAAATTAAACGGGGTTTATCATAATTTGGTCCCCAGTCGGCATCAAAATTAAGGTTTCCCATGCAAAACCAAGAACAGAAGCCAATGAACATCCTGCTAATCGGATATTACGGACAAAGAAATATCGGCGATGATTTGTTTGTCAAACAGCTAACCAATTATTTTTCCTGCCAATCTAACGTCGGCAAAGTTTTCGTTTTATGCAAGGAAGATTATTACCCCAAAATTAGCGAAAAAGTTATTTATTTTTCCGAATCAAACTTGCCCAAATTAAAGAAGCTGGGATTGATTTTACGCAGTGATTATATCTTTTGGGGAGGGGGTACATTAAATATTGGAAGTAGCCCCCCTAAAAATTTATTGAGGCTGAAAACCTTATCCAAATTAATGGGCAAAGGCTTTGGTTTTTTGGGAGTGGGTTTGGAAGGGAGTAATTCCGAAAGCTACCAGTTATTTGACAAGTGCTATTTGCTCTACCTGAGAGATAAGTATTCTTATGAACTGGCTTTAAATAATTTTAAGAATACACAATTTATTTGTTTGGGAGGAGATTTGGCTTTTTTAGAACTCACTTTTTACGAACCATTTATCGCGACAAAAAATAGGTCTGAATTCAAAAATATATCATTTTCTGGTAAATATTGGTGGGGAGAAGGAAGAGGGGAGTTTTATGCCAAACAGTTGATTCCAGTTATTGAAAAATATAACTCAGTTATTCATTTACTTCCCAGTCATGTGGGAGACGAAACAAATGACAATCGGTTTCATGAATTTTTGAGGAAGTATCTGCCAGAGAAAAATTGCCAATTACATTCATGGCAAGAACCGCAAGAATTTATCAAAATTTTAAGTGAAATGGACTTTCACCTCGGAAACCGACTGCACTCCATTATCATTGCTGATATTTTAGGAGTTCCCAATATAGGTATCCAAAAATCTGGCTCTAAAATTGACAACTATCTTCAGAAAACTGGGGTATTACCACAGGAAAGAAGGGTCGATGTCCTGGGAGAGATTGGACTAGACCGGATGGAGAAAATTTTCAACCAATATCAGCGTCCAGACGCATTTATTAAAAATGAGTCTGAACAAGTCAAAAAATGTTTGGAAATCATTGGGCAGTAAAAACTAATTATCAATGCAATTGCCTCTGAAACTTTGGTTCATTCATCCATGCATTCTAAGTTAAATCGGATATATTTTCAATATTTCTCTAGCAGCATTTTCGACATCTGAGGCATCTTGAACAAATTTACAAAAGGGAATTTCGTGAGTCCAAGTTTCATAAAATGATTGATTTTTATAGTAAGAATTGGCTAAAAAAACGTGGGGAATTTCTAATAAAATGCCAAGTATATGACCGTGGAGACGGTTGGTAATTACTAAACCGTGAGGTTTAAACTGATAAACTCCATCATGCATAAATTTCCAGGAGTTCAAGTGCCAAGATGGGTTATCCATTTGCTGAAATTTGACAACGTAGGGATGGAATAACTTCCACTGTTGCCGAGAAAACCATTCCTTTAATCTACCTTGTTGAATGAGAGTGGTTAAGCCTTTCAACGATAAAGCACTGGGAGTACCTTGATACTCGTAGGATGCCCAATCCTGTGTCACCACATTCGGCAAATTCAGGGTTTTTGGCGCTGAGTCTTTGTTTAACTCTTTCCCAGTTCGACAATGGTACAGGATAGAATTAGAACGATGATTTTTGTTTGGTAAACCTGGCATATTAACCAGTTGAAAAGCCATATCGGGAGCTAAGAAAACTCGACAGCTATGGAAATATTCAAGAGCGATATTGTAACTGTAATTTTCTCGCGCAAATATGGTTAGATTGGGGTGGGAGTTAAATATATTAGCGACCTTATTTAAACGTTCCTGCTCCGTAAAATAAATGCTTTGGGGTAGGATAATTATTGGGCGATCGCCATACTCCGAAATAATCTCTTCATAAAAATTTATATGTTTATAAATATCGTTTAAATTCCCTCCACCCGTAAAGATTAGAGGAGATTGTTTGTCGAGCTTTGGCTCAATCTGACCTTTTGATAAATTCTGAACTGCGACATGGTTGATGGTACAGCCAACCACGTCAGTTAGATACAAAATTGCTCCTAGCCAAATTAAATGGTCTCCTATATTGCCATAATTGGGGTAGTTAAGCAATGCACATTTTTCAAAACTTCCTACGTTTCCTAAAGCCTGATGCAGCTCTTCCTTAATAATTTCTGGTTGGGAAATATCCATTTATTTTTCCTTATTAGTAAAGACAAGTTGGCAGATTCTAACCATAATAAAATTCCCAATCTTTCAAGGCTTTAATGCGAGCCAAGTTTAACCTTGAGTGGTACTTCAGTTTAAATTTAAGTTCGTCTCCCATGGTTTTAAGTTGAGAATTAGGCAGTTTTTCCGTTGGGTCTTTAGAAGCATCCAGGTGTCTCCTCACTTTAATTAAATCTTGAAAACCGTGGGTATTAACAGTCCATCCCACCTTAGCAGCCGCTAAACCGATCGCATTTCCATCTCCTCGATGAATTTGTCTCAATTCCAAATATCTGCCAATTCTACCCCACTGTTTAATAAACTCTTTTTCTCTGCCTTCATCCCTCGCCACAATATACAGAGCTTCTTGAATCCAAAAGGTATTCTCTAAGGAAATCCCTAGTTTGGAGGCTATTTTGTGAAAAGCTTCTCGTTCTTTCGGTATTTTTTCTCCCAGATATTTCTCTTTCGCATCAAGATGGCCGATAATATTTTGGAATTTACCTTGGCCAGATGTGATTCCAGGCTGCCAATCTATTTCCGGCACTTCTTCAATAATTGTTGTATCGGCATCAATATGAATAGCAACCCGAAATAATGACAAAGCCTTTTCAATTACGAAACGGCGATCGTGGAAACAGTAGAGGACACCCTGAGACTGATGAGGAAACGCTAAAATATTGTTTTGATCCCTTAAATCTTCCGGTAAGTCTGTATAAACGACTAATGAAGTTCCTGGAGAATACTGTTGGATATCCTGAGCCAGTTGTTTCACTAACCGTCGGTACTTTTCACCCAGAGCCAAGGTACAAAAACAAAAATCTTTATCACGGTTAATCATGATTTGTCCCTACTATGGCTATATATCCCATCTTACCATAGATTAGAGTTGAAGGTAGTTATCATTTGTGTTGTTTTGTAAAGTAATTATAACCATAACTGGGGTCTAACTCCTGAGCAAGTTTTTTCTCGATAAAATCGATGTCCTCTAGTGAGATCTTATCTTGATACCCTCCCACCTTTGCTTCTCTGACTTTTAAGGATTCTTGATCGATATTGGGATGGGTTTCATTTAGCAACTTTCTCTGAGTTTCTTTCTCTCTCATTTGCTCAAATGATGCCCGTTTGACTGCTTCTTGAATCAAGCTGTCACTAACTTGTAAACCCAAGAATTTCATGACTTTTGTCAACTCTCTCTGAGTATCTTGACGGATATCCTCATATCGTAATAGCAAAAATGATTTAGGTAGATCATGATATCCCTTCCAGGCATTACATAAAGCGATGAAGTCGTCCAGATAATACCCTTCGCGAATGAATTCAGATAAACTCTTCTGAATCCATTTAGGACTTTTATCTCTCTTGGTTTTCAGAAAATAGTTAGATATCACAGCATCTCTGGGATCTCGAACTAATAAAATTATGTTCTTGTCTCGGTAATCCTCTGGATTCTTAAATCGCTCGTGGACGGCTTTTACATAAGGAATTTTAGGACTTAATTCGGCAAAATAGGAAATATTTTCAGGGTCTATATTATTCAAGCCTGATAACGATTGGAAGACATTTCCAATCATTACCCGCAGCCAAGTTCTACCACTATTCGGCTGTGATATTATTAAGTATTTAGCGGCATCACGCTCTCTGTCTTCCTGGCTTTTATGGGGGTCAATAATGGCTTGAATTCGCTTTTTGAGAGCCAGAATTTTGGTTTTCATGATATTTAGTAAACCTTGCTAATTTAACTACAACCCGACCCGACCAGATGATTTATCAAACATCATATTGATGTGTTTAGATACACTGAAATCGGAAAAAACATGGCCATAGCCGGAAGTTTATGAGTATGGCACAATCTGAAAAATCAGACGTGGAGGCATCTTTCGATCGCACCATAACAGGAAAGTATAAACAGCACAATTGACACCTACAAATCGCCTTGGGAAAACCAGGATATACAGGCGATTCACTTCACGTAAAACTCCTGGGAGGGTTGGAAGCTCCGTGATTTATCACGGAGAGGAAAACCGACTCAAGCGGCTTTAGCCGCCAGCACCCCCTTGCGGGGTGGAGGGGTATGGTTGCCCCTCCATGGAGCTATGGTTGGCTCCGACTCCCTTGCGGGGTAATGTTTGCGCTTGCGCTAACGCGCACGCTGCGCGAACGCCAATGTTCAGAGTCGGTACTATCCAAATCGCACGTCCTTAACCCCTTAGAGATGTTTAACGATTCGGTTCATGAGCCTGGAACTAGCACGCATTCCAGGGTAGGAACTTTAACTCTTGCTCTGAACGGAGCCAGTTAAGGCTTAAGCTGGTCAGCTACCTGAAAGGGGGGCACGAAGCCCCCGTGCTTCAGCCGGGGGTGCTGACGTCTACTAAAAAACAGCTATGCTTGCTCATAGTCCCACCATTTTGAGTTTATCAATAGTTGGGTATGATGTCAAGCATTTTGGTAAAAATTTCCCAATAATAAACTAGCAGCACTGGGTTGATCGTGGCGGATTGTCTACCCTCCCAGTCGCCACACTGTCGCTGGTAGGGGTCGAAAGGGAAGTCGCCTTCCCCAACTCCCATTCAAAACCGTGCTTGATACTTTCGCATCACACGGCTCCTGATGTGGATACCCTATTGTCAGTAGGAACAGGGTTACTACCCCCTGCTTTATAACTTCAACTTTGGGAGCTATATACACTACGTAGTCTTTAAACTCGCTCTGGTCATAAGCACTCCTACTTGTCGCAGTCTCTATATCCACACCGTGACTAGTGGGCATATCCCAACCATTACAGTTAGGCATTAGCTTTCAGTCACATCCCTTCCCCTTATGGGCATACGCTTACACTTTTTACTACTCTACGAGATGTACTCGTAGAGAGCCCAATAGGGGTTTAAACGTTCCGTATATATGGGCATTCCATCTTTAGATTTGTCCTATCCACCGGGGTATCTTTAAAGGTCTGTGTAGGTAGTAAATTGAGCCTCCTACTTTTCCCCTTGTCCTTTTGGACGCAGCGTGTCAACCTATTTCGCTGCTTCATAATTACGATGGTTCAAGCCAGACATTCGGTTTCCCTAATCATGGATGGTTGGCAGTGGTCGGATTTTGGGAATGGGTTTTCCCTCACGCCTTCCGTTCCCCGCTTCAATCCCAGATTTGTGATTTCTGAAACTGGGGGTGGCTATCGCCTTTACTCTTTCCCATAATCGCCCCAAGTGAGTTATAATACTCCTCCTAGGTAATACTTGGATGGTACATTGCGATTTCTTAAAATGGGATTGACCTTGAGTTCCCTGCCTTGCTTAGAGTCACGACTTCTAAGCGTTGGGACATATATACAGTTAAGGGGTAAACTGGTCGAGTTAGTTTATCTCCCTCTAGGAGGTTATTTCAGGCATTGCAGCCTTATTTCACTCCTAAACGTCTCGCACCAATACTTCTTATGATAATAACTCTGAGCCTGACTGGCAACCGCCTGGCTGTCATCCCGACACCCACCTAAAGGGAAGGGATGCGGGGATGAAAGCGAATGGATCTAACTCTGGGGATGAAATGGATGTGCTTTTACTCCGAGAGATAGAGTTCCTCTTGCAGGACTTGTTCATAAACCCTGGGGAGGGAACTGGTCATCATATTATCCTCAATCCCATATCCTAAACTGGTCCAAGTTCCTGAGAGCAACTTCAAAACTTCATTGAGTCGTCCCTCTTGTAACATTCGGGAAATATCGACACCCCAAAAATCCTGATCCAATAACCAACGATAAACTACTAGGTCTTGATATTCTGGCTCAAAACTATAGGGATGCCAATACCAAAATCTGGCAGGTTTGGGATGGTAGCGATCGGCCATCTGTTCCCAGGTAGATGATAAAAACTGGTAACGTCCGGCCGCCGTGGTGCATTTACCTTGATTGGGTCCAGCAACAATGGTAACACAGCGATCGGGGTGGTGACTCAAATCTGAGACATACTTGCCACCGTAAATGACATGATAGGGTCGCGGATAATTAGACTCACTGGCTGAAATCGTCCGCATAAGAGATCTAATGTAAGGATCACCTCCGCGCATGACTAACGGTGGCCATTCATTACTAAGATGGTGGTCGATCGCCACCCGACCTTCACCAAATCGGGTAACAACCTGACCCCATAGCCAACCGACCCCCCAGAGTAGCAAAAAACTCAGTAACAGAAGTTTGAATAACCCTCCTCTGCGCCGAGTCCGTCGATATGGCATCCCCGCCAATGGTGATGGCATCATTTCAGGAGTCAAATCGCCGCCTGCTATAGTTTTCGATCGCACCACACGGCGATCGCGTCTTCTAGGGGATCTTGATTGGTGCATAATCAACCATTAAGGCACACTAGCGAACAACTGAGAGAGGGAGTTTTGTGGTTCTCCCGGTTTACTGACAACTTCCACAATTTTATTACCAGCCTCTGGCACAAATAAAGCCTCTACAGACACTTGAGCCACCTGAGTCCGGGGAATACTGCCATCAAACAAAGTATCCGGGGCCCCCATAACAATGGGATAATCAGTCTCCTCATTTTTCAAACCCCCAGGCCTAACAATAGTATAAGTCAACCCGCTATTTTGTAGATACTCCTCAGCTTGTTTCTTCCACAGCAAAATCAACCAGAACAGATTGAGAGGGTGAAACAACTGTGACACACACAACGACGAGACCATTACAAAATGCTGAATTCCCTTATCCTTAGAAACATTGACCAAATTCTTAGTCCCCTCGTAATCCACCCGATAGGGACTCGTGAAGTCGAAACTGGGAGTCGCACCCGTTGCACACAAAACCACCGTACTATCACCGATACAATCTACCAAAGTTTTCGGGTCCAATACATCCCCGACTACAATCTCGACTTGCTCCGGAAACATACCCTTAGCCTTCTGCAAATCTCTAACCATAGCGCGGACAGGGATTTGCCGTTCACAAAGAGCCTGGACAATTCGGCGACCTGTTTGACCTGTCGCACCTGCTACAAATGCCTTCATCTGTTACACCTATGCTCAACCCAGTGAAATGCCAGCCATTTTTCCTAAAAAAATAATGGTAGATTTATTGTAGCGGTTTTACCGAGCTACAAGGCATTCTAGTAGATAGAAGCAAATGGCATATTCGAGGAGCATGATTTAATCTCAAATTAGGTTAACATTTTACGGCAATACGGTATAATACCAAGTATGGTGCGAGACCTT
>NZ_JBIMLI010000017.1:0-51148 GCF_051859755.1 Limnospira sp. | reverse complement strand
GCCAGTTAAGGCTTAAGCTGGTCAGCTACCTGAAAGGGGGGCACGAAGCCCCCGTGCTTCAGTCGGGGGTGCTGACTAGAACTACCTCTATTTCTGTCTCAAAGGTACAGCCGTGCTGGAAGCACGGGGTTGGAAACCGATGATTTCCGATGATAACATAGATTTTCGTAATGTTATCAATTTATCTTTAAGGTTCTTTACAGAACTTTGGGTTACGCAAAAAAACTTTACAAAAAACCATTTACAAGAATGGGGGTCTTAGCTTTACTGTTAAGAAATTAACATATAAGACCAAGATTCTTTTAACTCGATGTCAAAAGAAGTCCCACACCACGCCGTTGGGTTAATGAGAGGCAGTGTAGCAAGAGACTGATATCATTAACACACTATTGGCATTCATTGTCAAAAATGTAATCTTATTGAAACTATGCCCAATCCATTCCTAGGTGTCAGGATTCCTTCTGAGGTACACGAAGCACTCATGGCGCGGGTAAAAATCACTGGACAATCCAAGTCCGATCTGGTCATTGATGCCTTGAGATCCTATCTGGGAATATCACCTCAGCAGGAAAAACTTGATCAATTAGAAGTCAGACTATCGGCCTTAGAATTTAAATTGGAACAGTTGGGGGAAGAATCCCATTCAGATGATTAGACCTACCATGAGCCATTTTAATCTGCTCAAATCGGGTGATTCTGGGCGGTTTTCATCTGCCAAATTTTTGGGTTTGATGTTTCCTAATTTGAGGGATTATCAGCTAGGGTAAAGACCGTAAAATAGGATGACCAATGAAGGAACAGCAATGGTCATTAAGAGGGTGAGAAGAAAGCCAACTCGTGTAAAGTCGGAGAATTTATAACCTCCGGGACTATAAACCATGGTATTAGTTTGGTAGCCAATGGGGGTCATAAAGCTACAGGAAGCGGCGAGAGTGACTGCAAACATAAAGGCATAGGGATTTAATTGCAGGGTTTCAGCTACTCGGACAGCAATGGGAATCATGAGTACTACGGTGGCATTATTGGAGAGAATTTCTGTTAATAAAACTGTGATGATAAAGAAAAATGTTAACACCCAATACCCGGAAAGATGACCCCCGACAGACACTAAATTCTTAGCCAGCCATTCAGTTGCGCCGGAATTTTCCATAGCAATTCCTAGGGGAATTAATCCGGCTAATAGAAAAATTACATCCCAACGAACAGCACCATACATTTCACCGGGTTTTAGACATCCAGTGGCGACCATCAAAATAACTCCGGCTAAAGCACTAACTAAAATGGGAACTATTTTGAAGGCTGCTAGTGCAATTACGCCTAAAATAATGCCAATGGCGATCGCAGCTTTATCGGTGCGTAAGTTTTCGATCTCTCTCTCTTCTAAGACTAACAGTTCCCTAGTGGTTTGTAAACCAATAAAACTCTGTTTTGGGCCTTGGACTAATAATAAGTCACCAAATCTGAGTTTGATTTTTCCTAAGCGTCCTTGGACTAATTCGGCACCGCGACGTATGGCTAATACGGTGACATTATACCGCTGTCTAAAGCGTAAATCTTTGAGGGTAGTACCAATTAGACGGGAGTTGGATAAAATCAAGACTTCGGCGATTTTTTCTTCTCCAGAACTCAGGACTGTTTCTAGGGATTGTTCCCTAAATTTGACATCAGGTAAAAGATCTAAACCTCTTTCGTTTTTAATTTTGAGTAAATCTTCACGGGTGCTACGAATAATCAGAATATCTCCGGGTTTTAAGACTTTATCGGCTACGGGTTGGGGGAGGTGAATTTTGTTGCGAACTAACTCTAATACGTCTAGGTCAAATTTGCGTTGAATTTCACTTTGGCGGAGGGTTTGTCCGACTAAGCTGGATGTATTAGTGACGACTACTTCGCTGAGATATTCCTGCAAATCATAGCTGTTATCGATGCCACTATTCATGCGTGATTCTCGTTTGGGTAGAAGTTTGGGGGCAACGAAGGAAATGTATAATAAACCAATGATAAAGGTTAATAATCCGACACTGGTAAATTGGAAAATATGAAAGTTCTCATAACCTAATTGTTCAGAGATGCCACCAGCGAGGATATTAGTTGATGTGCCAATTACGGTAATCATTCCCCCTAGAATTGAAGCGTAAGAAAGAGGAATCAGGAATTGGGAGGGTGAGTTTTTTTGCTGTTTACACCAGTCTTCGATGATGGGTAGAAAAATAGCGATAACGGCGGTATTATTAATAAAGGCTGAAATGGGTGCGACTAAGCCAACCATCACAAAAAGCTGTTGATTGATGCCGTTTCCTCCCCATTTAATTAGTCGATCGCGTATAATTTGAATGACTCCGGTGCGGGTAATTCCGGCGCTGAGGATAAACATAGCCATAACGGTAATGGTGGCTGAATTGCCAAAGCCAGAAATTCCCTGTTCGGGAGTGACTAAACCCAGGAACATTAATAAAACTGTAACAGCGATCGCCGTTAAATCTACCGGTAGCCATTCAACTATAAAACTAATCAGGGCGAGAACAACTATAGACAGAGTAAGAAAAACTTCCATGGGTGAAGATATGGTAAGGTGGCTGTTCACAAAGGTAACGTTTGATCATACAGCCAATTAGAACAGGTGTCAGGTATAGGGGAGTGAATAACCCTAGACCTGCGAAAAAGGACGATCAGTAGATCGTCCCTTGGGTTAAAGGCTGGGGGCTACAATGAGTTAATTTTTGGATTTGCTATTTCCGCCGCCATTGCTATCATCAGCAACAGTAGCTAAAACTCTTTGGGCTAGTTGTTCGGGGACTTCCTGTAAATGGTCAAATTTCCAGTTAAAGTAACCGACCCCCATAGTTAGCGATCGCAATTCTACAATCAGATCTTGCATTTCCGCCTGTGGTAAATAAGCCGACACCTGATCCCAACCTTTCCAGTCAGCCACAGGTTCATAGCCCAAAATTTGACCACGGCGAGTAGTAATCAATTGGAACAGTTGAGAGGTAAAGTCATTAGGGGCGCATACTTCCACCGTAACAATAGGTTCAAGCAAAGTGGGGTTACATTTAGCCATACCCGTTTGCATAGCCAGCCTGGCGGCTTGTTTAAAAGCCTGTTCGGAACTATCCACAGAGTGATAGGAACCATTAGTCAGGGTGACAGAAACATCAACGACGGGGAACCCTAGGGGACCTTGTTGGAGGTATTCTCGCACGCCCATTTCCACGCCGGGAATGTATTGTTTTGGCACCGCGCCGCCGACAATGGTTTCACTAAAGTTAAAACCTTCACCGCGAGGTAAGGGGGTAATATCTAAATAAACATCACCAAATTGTCCATGTCCGCCGCTTTGGTGTTTGTAGCGCCCGTGGGAGTTGGTATTAGAACGGATCGTTTCTTTATAGGGAATTTGAGGCGGCGAGGTAACTATGGGTAAGTTGTACTTGCGGCGTAGGCGATCGAGGGTTACTTTTAGGTGAATTTCTCCCTGTCCCCAG
The DNA here is from genome assembly GCF_051859755.1 of Limnospira sp. Taxonomy (NCBI): domain Bacteria; kingdom Bacillati; phylum Cyanobacteriota; class Cyanophyceae; order Oscillatoriales; family Sirenicapillariaceae; genus Limnospira; species Limnospira sp. Next base: position 47,663 of record NZ_JBIMLI010000017.1, on the reverse strand, counting down.
AGGATAACCTGGTGAGTGTCGGTGTTTTGTTCCCAAGTTAGAGAGGGATCTTCCTCGATCATTTTGGTGAGGGCGGCGCTGAGTTTTACTTCATCTTTGCGATTTTCTGGGGCGATCGCAAATGCCAATACTGGTGGCAAAACCTGGGCTTTCGGTAACGGTGCTTTGAGGCGATCGGGTTGAGTGGTCAAAGTATCCCCGGTTTTGATGCCTTCCATACGCGCCAAGGCGACAATTTCCCCGGTTTTGGCAACTTGCACGCCCTGGGTTTGTTGTCCCAGCAGACGGTACATTCCGGCTGCGCGTATACCATTAAGAACAATGCCCTCGGTAAGTTCTCCCTGCCAGACTCGCACTAGGGAGAGTTTACCACCTTGGGGGGTGTAAAAGGTTTTCAGGACTTGGGCGATCGGGATATCGCTGGTTCCTTTGAGTCCCCGACGTTCGGCGGTTAAGCTGGGTTCTGGGGCTTCTCGGACTAGGGCATCAAGAAGCGATCGCACTCCATATTCTAATTCAGCCGCTCCGAAAAATACGGGAACAATCAAATCCGCGCCCAATTCCATTTTTAGGTCTTTGACAATTTCCTCCGTGGGCGGTTCAATTTCTTCGAGAAGTTCTTCCAAAAGGTGATCATCAAAGTTAGATAATTGTTCTAACATCTCCTGGCGGGCGGCGTGTTCCAGGTCTTTTAGTTCTTCCGGCATGGGAACCGGATCTGAGGCGGCACCAGGATGGTAGTTATAGGCTTGTTCTGTGACCAAATCGATAAAACCAATTAATTCTGAACCTTTGGCGATCGGATATTCTTGGGGAACTATGGGGCGACTCGATACAGTTTTCAGGGCATTTAATAACTCTAAAAAGTTGAGGTTGCAGCCTTCTTCATCAGAGAAAGCCCGATCCATTTTATTAATGAACACAATATGGGGAATTTCCCAATCATCCAAAAATTTGAATAACGGGGATAGGGTGAGGATGCGTAATGGTTCCGGTTCACAAACCACTATTGCTAATCCTGCACCCATCAGGGCGTTATAGGTTTCTTGGGCAAATTCTACCGAACCTGGACAGTCGAGGAAGGTAAAGTTAATGCCGCCATATTGAGTATAAGCGGCATTGATTTCTACACTCATATTGCGATCGCGAGCCTCAGCTACGCTATCCCCGATCCGATTGCCTTCTTTAGCCGTACCTTTACGGGTAATCGTTCCCGTCGCAAACAGCAGACTTTCTAGCAGCGCTGTTTTGCCGCTCAAATAGGGGCCGACAATCGCGACATTACGATTTTCTGATGCAACATTATTTGTCATCTGACGCTCTCCTGAAACCGGATAAATCAATCATTATAACACGGTGGCAATTGTGATTTTTTGAACGAGAAATCATCTCTCGGAAACTTAATATTTTTTCAACAATTCACAACCGGGATACCGTGGGACTTTGCTGCTCTCAGTTTCCCTTAGTCTCCGGCTCATATTAGGATAGATACTTCCGGTTAGGGATTGAGAGTGAACTACCTTTTAATTTAGGATATTTTGTCACCAATTTTACACCTAGTTAATCAAACAAAACATTATTAATTTTTGCGAATTTTTGTAAATCAATATGGCGTTTTTTCAGGTTAATTTAAGATTTGCTCTCAGACAGAATACCCCCCCATAAAGCACTAAGGGGGGGTGAGGGGTTAGAGCAACTAACTGGATAAACCCATCATGTCGCTGTTATCGTGACCGGGGGCTACCATCGGGTAACAGTCCTCATCACGGGTAACCCGAACATCTAGGATCATCGGACCCTTGTGAGATAGAGCTTTAGCGATCGCCTTTGGTAAATCTTCCCGTTGGCGGACTGTCATAGCCTCAATGCCATAAACATCAGCTAACCGGGCAAATTCTGGGGTTCCATCTTCCAGGTTAGTAGCCTCATAGCGGTCATTATAAAACATATGTTGCCACTGGCGCACCATTCCCAACCAGCCATTATTGAGAATAATCACCTTAACCCCAATACCATACTGAGCAATAGTTCCCAATTCTTGCATATTCATTTGGAAACTACCATCACCGCTAATACAGATAACCGTATCATGAGGATGAGCCACCTTAACCCCCACAGCAGCAGGTAAACCGTAACCCATAGTCCCTAAACCGCCGCTAGTCATCCAACGTCGGGGGCCATTTTTGACGAATTGCGCCGCCCACATTTGATGCTGACCCACATCAGTAGTATAGAAAGCATCAGGACATTGATGGCTAAGTTCCACAATCACCTCTTGAGGAGAGATACCATCTTCCGGGTGAGGAACCGTCAGGGGGTATTGGTTACGCAATTGATTAAGGTGCGAGTGCCATTCCTGGGTTTGTTCCGGCTTAATTTCCGTTCCCAACTGATAGCTACGTTGTAGCATATCCCCCAAAACCTGTCGCACATCTCCCACAATAGGAACATCAGTAGTGCGATTTTTGCCCACTTCCGCCGGGTCAATATCAATATGAATCACCTTAGCGCTATGGGCGAATTGATCTCCAGTACCCGCCACCCGGTCATCAAAGCGAACCCCCACCGCGATCAGCAAATCACATTCACTCACCGCAAAATTAGCATAGGCGGTTCCGTGCATTCCCAGCATTCCCAGAGATAGGGGGTGATTTTCATCAAAAGCACCTTTTCCCATCAAAGTGCTAGTAACTGGTATTTGGAAGCGTTCCGACAATTCGGCGATTTCAGCATGAGCCCCCGCCATAATTGCACCTCCCCCCACATATAGGAGGGGTTTAGTAGCTTCGGAAATCAACTGTAAAGCCTGATTAATTTGTCGAGGATTTCCCCGCACCGTGGGACGATATCCCACCCGTCGCACTGACCCTGGTTCTACCGGAATATAATCAATTTGAGCATTACCCACATCTTTGGGAATGTCAATTAACACAGGTCCCGGTCTGCCACTACTGGCTAGGTGAAATGCCTCAGCCACAATTCTCGGTAATTCCGAAGGTTCGCGGACTAGATAGGAATGTTTAACAATGGGTAGGGTAATCCCAAAAATATCAATTTCCTGAAACGCATCTGTTCCCAAGGCGCTGCGGGGGACTTGTCCGGTAATGGCTAACACCGGGACAGAATCGAGATAAGCAGTGGCTAGACCTGTCACTAAATTGGTGGCTCCCGGTCCAGAAGTGGCTAGACATACCCCCACCTTTCCGGTACTCCGGGCATATCCATCGGCAGCGTGGGCCGCTCCTTGTTCGTGCCGCACCAGATAATGTTTGATTTCCCCGGCTTGTTCGGCTCTATATATTTCGTCGTAAATGGGTAAGTTTGAACCTCCTGGATAGCCAAAAATATGCTGCACACCGTGGCGGCGCAGGCTATCAATCAGGGCAAAGGCTCCTGTTACTCTTTTTACGGCTTGTTTTTGGTCCTGCATAACATTCTCCATCTCTGATGCCTAGGATAAATTATGGTTGGGATTACCTGAGCAATTGTCATCAATTTTTTATATTTGTGACAATTTCTGATTCATACTCTTGCCATTATTGCCATTTTATGCTATGCCAATAATGCCATCCCTAGCTGATTATCACTGCTATTTTACAGTGAGGATTCCGCTAATATAACTGAATTGGATGGGGTTTGCTGTTGCAACATTAAGCCATATTCTAAACCTTCTACGACGGCTTGATAGGATGCGTCTAGGATGTTAGTAGAGACTCCTACGGTAGTCCAACGCTGATGACCATTACTAGACTCTACCAATACACGAGTTTTGGCAGAAGTTCCGGCTTTACCATCTAAAATCCGCACTTTATAATCGCGCAGTTGAAATTCGGCTATTTCTGGGTAGAAATTTTGCAGGGCTTTCCGCAAGGCTGCGTCTAAGGCGGAGACGGGTCCGTTACCTTCGGCTACTTCTAAAAGTTCGCGATCGCTTACAATTACCTTAACCGTAGCTAGGGAGTTACAGGTCGCCATACTTGACTTGTCACAATGCACTTGAAAACCGCGAATTTCAAACCACTGTTTCCGAGTCCCCAAAGCTGACCGCATCAATAACTCAAAACTCGCCTCCGCCGCCTCAAATTGATAACCTTGATTTTCCAATTCTTTCAACTGTTGCAAAAGTTGCCTACTGGTTGGATTATCCCGTTCTAGGTTAATACCATAGTTCCGCGCTTTCGCCAAAACATTGCTTAATCCCGACTGGTCAGAAATCACGATTCGCCGTTTATTTCCCACCTCTTCCGGGGCGATATGTTCGTAGGTTAACGGGTTGCGTTCCACTGCCGAAACATGAATCCCCCCCTTATGGGCAAAAGCTGATAATCCCACAAACGGGGCATGGTCATCTGGAGCTAGATTCACCACCTCACTAATAAATCTACTAGACTCCGACAGTTTACTTAATTGTTCATTGGCGATGCAAGAATAGCCTAATTTTAACTGTAAATTAGGTATCAAAGTACACAAATCGGCATTGCCGCACCGTTCCCCATAACCGTTAATGGTCCCTTGAATCATGGTAGCGCCTTCCATGACTGCTGCTAAAGCATTAGCAACGGCGGTTCCTGAGTCGTTGTGGGTGTGAATGCCTACCTGTACTGAGGTTTCACCCCAATTGGCTAGGGCTGTAACTACGGTTTTGGCGATCGCAGTTACCTCGTGGGGCAGTGTACCACCATTAGTATCACATAGCACTAACCATTCTGCCCCCCCGGCTACAGCCGCTTTTAGGGTTTCTAGGGCATATTCTGGGTTGTTTTTATAGCCATCAAACCAATGTTCAGCATCATAAATTACCCGCCTCCCTTGGCTGCGGAAAAACTCGATTGTATCTTGGATCATTGCCAGGTTTTCCTCTAGGCTGGTTTTGAGGCTTTCCGTAACGTGGAGATCCCAAGATTTGCCAAAGGTAGTAATCCAGATGGTTCCGGCTGATAAAATCGGTTTGAGGCTAGGATCTTCTGCTGCTTTGGTATGGGGGCGGCGGGTCGAACAAAAAGCCACTATTTCCGCTTGGCTGAGGGGTTCTTCCTTCAGTCGCCAAAACAATTGCACATCTTTCGGGTTAGCACCTGGCCAACCACCTTCAATAAACGGAATACCTAGTTGGTCTAGTTTCCGCGCTATCTGGAGTTTATCTTCTAGGGAGAGAGAGAGTCCTTCGCGCTGGGCTCCGTCTCGTAGGGTTGTATCATAAATCCAAAGTTGCTTACTCATAGTCTGTCTTTGGTAGTTGGTGCTGTTTTCAACCATGCGGTGGTATTTTATGCGATCGCTCTTTCCCTCCGCTCTCTAGTATGTCCCCAATTTACCCCATTGGTCTAATATCTAATCTTATTTTCACATTTGATCACCCCGTCGGTCCTTGGACTGTCCCCCTCCTCCTCGTAACCACTAACCCAGTTACAGCCTGTTCAGAAATCATCTGATCACATCTCAAAGTCCCTCTCCCAGAGAGGGAGAGGGATTTAGGGTGAGGGCAATGTATTAAGCGACTGGTGAACAAGCTGTAGTCGCCATTACCCCGAAAAATTACAGCTTTCCCGTAGCGTCAGAACCCGACTAGATCAATCTACTACCGGATAATTATACCCTGACGCACCACTTAATTAATACAATTTTAGTTAATATCAATTTATTTTTACCGTGTTGCCACCATCAGCAAAACCCACCACAGTTCAACTCTCAATTATCGCTCCCTGCTACAACGAAGAACCTAACCTCGATTACTTATTATCTAGGTTGCTGGCTGTGATTGAACCTTTGCAGATTACCTATGAAATTATCTGTGTTAATGATGGCAGTCAGGATGATACTCTCGCCAAACTCATTAAACATCACCATTCCAATCATAACATTAAAGTGATTAACCTGTCAAGGAATTTTGGCAAAGAAATCGCTTTAACGGCGGGTTTAGATCATGCTAAAGGTGAAGCGGTCATTCCTATTGATGCTGACCTACAGGACCCACCGGAATTAATTGTAGAAATGCTGGAAAAGTGGCGAGAAGGTTATGATGTAGTTTACGCCAAAAGGCGATCGCGACAGGGAGAAACCTGGCTTAAACAGATAACCGCCAATGGTTTTTATCGAATTATGCAAAAGATGACTCCGGTTCGCATTCCCCAAGATACTGGAGATTTTCGACTGATGGATCGTCAGGTAGTGGCAGCCTTAAAACAAATCCCCGAAACTCATCGATTTATGAAAGGTTTATTTGCGTGGGTAGGGTTTAAACAAACCGCCCTAGAATATGACCGCTTACCGAGATATAAAGGTCGGACAAAATGGAACTATTGGCAATTGTGGAATTTGGCGATCGAAGGGATTACCTCTTTTAGCGCCCTCCCCCTAAAAGTCTGGAGTTACATGGGATTATTTATCTCATTGGCGGCTTTTCTTTACGCCCTATTTTTAATCATCAGAACTTTGATTTTTGGCATTGATGTTCCCGGTTACGCTTCCTTAATGGTAGCCATTCTATTTATGGGAGGAGTCCAACTTATTAGTTTAGGCGTAATTGGCGAATACTTAGGCAGAATTTATGCGGAAGTCAAAAGAAGACCTCTCTATCTAATTCGAGATACCTATGGCATTGTTGATCATGAATAAAGGTTGGTTAAATTCCATCTGGGAGAGGGTGGGGATAATGGAATCCCCAAAAAAAGCTGCCCAAACCAAGGCAGCTTGTGAATTACTTGAGGTTATAATGGATTCTTGCTAATTTAATCATCTAACATGGTCGGAAGTGGGGCATCATGCGATCGCATGACCTGATCGGGTGATATTTAATAACTGACTGATCCTAACAGCCACTTATTTCTCGCCCAACGATCCAAACGCTTACGCAGTGACAAATCAGCAGTTTTAGTTATGGGTAATCCTAGCTGCTGCTGAAACTTACCCACATATTCCTCAGTCCGATGATCATAAATCTCGCTGTAAGGAATCAGAGGACGAGGTTGGAAGATTAAGTTTAAGTTGTGCTGAAGATTCCGAACAATTTTCGCTAAAATTTCCTGGGTTTCTGGGTTAGCTGTCCCGGTTTGAGGTATATCATAATCTCGCTGAAATGACGAAATATTAGCATATCCTAAGCCTTTAATTGTCTCGGCAAAATCTTTAGGTAAATAAATAGGCTTAACTGGATCTGGTTGGGGTCGATTTTCCCACCAATAGGCTGTATCCTCTAACTTATCGCGGACATAGGTATCAGCCACCCCAGTTACGGGTAAATCATACCTTTTCTGAAAATCCTTAACGGCGGCGGTAGTTTTCGGACCATAAAACTGATTTCCGGGTAAGGGAGGATTCGGCCGCACTACAATATTAAGATGATTATGCAGACTACTGACAATGGCAGCCATCTCGGCTTGGGTCTTGTCTCCGACAATTCCATCAACAACCAAATTGCGATCGTGTTGGAAGGCGCGAATGCCTTGTTGAGCGATCGCATCTGTGGGAGAATCATTATTGACTGGGACACCATAGCCCAAGCCATAAAGAACAAAACGTAGTTCTCGGTTCGTATAGTTGCGCCAATCTACCATTGGTCTAGCCTCACGGTTTGTATAATATGATTCAGTTTAAACCCTCAGCAATACAGGCGATCGCGATCGGGTGACTGAAACCCTGGAAGTCTTCTGCAAACTTCCACCGACCGCCCCCGGAATATTTCTGCCTTTTTGTTGCTATACTGCTACCCAAATTACCATGAAAGCACTATTTCCCTTCACGACCAGCCTCATTCTCGCAGTGGCGATCGCCGCCGTTGCTATATTATCGGTCCAAAATGCCACCCCGGTTTCCCTACAGTTTATGATATTCGAGTCAATTAACATACCTGTAGGGGTAGTTTTGGCCTTCAGCTTGGCGATCGGCTTAATTGCGGGTGCGATCGGTATATTTATCTATCATCAAAGGTAAACTCTCCAAATTTCCCAATTGTCATATTTAGGTCATCTTTCTTTAATAAGGTATATTTCAACCCCCAAGAAAGAAACAACTGAGATGGCTTTTAGCGAGTTATTCCCCCTTGATCACAACTTTATTCCTGGTGCGATGGTTTCTGGGACTGTCGGTAGCCTAATTGATAACGGCGATGACTTTCTATTCTATCCTATCAACGGTTCAGAAGTCATTGTTGATGTCTCCCCTCTCCCCGCATGGCAACTTGGTTTAATGCCTGGAGAAATCATCACTCTCCAAGTAGGAGAATGGAATGGTCGCGAAATCGACACTAACAATATTATCCGTCCTGATGGGTCTACGGTGTTAGGTTTATCTAACATTCCCCCCATGACTGTACCACCTAATATAGACCCTTTAACAGGTGTCGGATTAACTACTCTCTCAGGTACAGTAATTAGCCAAGCTGAACCGGATAGCTTTTTCTTCCAAAGTGATATCGGACCGATTTTGGTAGATGCTATTCCTCAAGGGGAAGGAATGGTAAGTGTAATTCCGGGAGAAATATTAACCATTGTTGGCAATTTTGATGACTATGATTTTGATGCTTACAGTTTGACCCGTCTGGACGGTTCGGCGGTTCTACCATTACAGCCAATGATGGCTTTTCCACCGGCTTCTATTCCTCCCGTAACTCCAGAATTTCTGACTCTCTCAGGTACAGTAATTAGCCAAACTGAACCGGATAGCTTTTTCTTCCAAAGTGATATCGGACCGATTTTAGTAGATGCTATTCCTCAAGGGGAAGGAATGGTAAGTGTAATTCCGGGAGAAATATTAACCATTGTTGGCAATTTTGATGACTATGATTTTGATGCTTACAGTTTGACCCGTCTGGACGGTTCGGCGGTTCTACCATTACAGCCAATGATGGCTTTTCCACCGGCTTCTATTCCTCCCGTAAATCCAGAATTTCTGACTCTCTCAGGTACAGTAATTAGCCAAACTGAACCGGATAGCTTTTTCTTCCAAAGTGATATCGGACCGATTTTGGTAGATGCTATTCCTCAAGGGGAAGGAATGGTAAGTGTAATTCCGGGAGAAATATTAACCATTGTTGGCAATTTTGATGACTATGATTTTGATGCTTACAGTTTGACCCGTCTGGACGGTTCGGCGGTTCTACCATTACAGCCAATGATGGCTTTTCCACCGGCTTCTATTCCTCCCGTAACTCCGGTATTATCCAATCGTATTCAGATGGAAATTACTGATATTAATAATCCCGGATTTGCGCCAATTAATAACATTCCTAACCCCCCCTTAAATCCGGGTAATAGGACATCCCCAACAGTAGGCGATCGCGATTATGATTATGATCGGCCTGATTTTGACTATGACCACGGTAGATCTCGTCGTTTTAACTAATAGTTTCAGCCACTCTCATCTATAAACCAATCCCGGTTTTTCATTTAACACAAAAAACATTGATTTAATTAATTTAGGAGATCCTTCGATGAAACCTTCCTGGAAAATTGCGACCCTGTTATCCTTTGCTGCTATTATCGGTTTTGCTGAAGCTGGTCAAGCTGCGATAAATCCCCCATCACCAACCCTCGTAAATCGGATTGAGATAGACATTGAAGACCTACCCAATATCTTACCTAGGGAGGATGCTAATTTACTAGCAAATCGTTTTAATAATAGCGATCGCGATTTTAATTATGACAATGATCGAGGTCGGAATTCCCGCCGAGTTCGTCGTCCTAATGCTGGTCGTTTTAATGGTCAAACTCCCCGCCGTGTTAACCGTCCTAATGCTGGTCGTCGTCAAAGATAGTCACCACTTGATAAACATTGATAAATTTGTAAATTTAGGCTATACTTATGGTAATCATAAATTACCATCTCAATACTCAAATTTAACTCTTTAGGAGATGCTTCGATGAAACCTTCCTGGAAAATTGCGACCCTGTTATCCTTTGCCGCTATTATCGGTTTTGCTGAAGCTGGTCAAGCTGCGATAAATTCCCCATCATCAACCCTCGTAAATCGGATTCAGATAGACATTGAAGACCTACCGAATATCCTACTACCTGGGGAGGATGCTAATTTACTAGCTGATTCAGATCGGGATAATGATGTCGATTATGACTATGATAATGATAGGGGTAGTGCTTCCCGTAACCGTCGTCGCAGATGGTCTTAACTAAATTATCAGCCTTTAACTGTTGTCAATGGCGGCTATACTTAGGGGGATGAATCGTCCCCCATCCATAAGGTTAGTAAAATCTCGTTTTCTATCTATCAATGCAGACCTTAACCGAATTATTACACCCTTTACCAATTAGCGAATTTTTCGATAAATATTGGACTGAAAAATCTGTGCTAATTCCGGGTGCTAATCATCAAAAATTTGCCGATTTGTTTTCCTGGCAAAAACTCAATAATTTACTCAACTATTATCCCTTAAAACACCCAGAAATCAGATTAGCTAAAACTGGGGAAACTTTGCCAGAAATTACCAACAATGAACAGATAATTAAACAATGTCAGGAAGGTGCTACTCTCATTATAGATCGACTTCATGAAAAAATAGAAGCGATCGCCAAAATGGTAGCCTTATTACGCATAGAAATCGGACATCGTAGCCAAGTCAATAGTTATTGTTCATTTCCCGGACATCAAGGCTTTGCTTGTCATTACGACTCCCACGAAGTTTTCATCCTGCAAATTTCCGGTAGAAAACACTGGCGAGTTTTTTCAGATACCTTTATTTATCCCCTGAGTGAAAATCGATCTTCCCAGTTTTCTCCCCCTGATACTCAACCCTATATAGACGCAATTATTAACCCTGGCGATCTGCTTTATATACCCCGTGGACATTGGCATTATGCGATCGCAATTGATGAACCTTCTTTGCATTTAACCCTAGGAATTGACTGTCAAACTGGTATTGATTTTAGTGATTGGTTAACCAGTCAATTGCAACAACATCCACAATGGCGCAAAAATTTACCTTTATTAAATAAATCCCATCGAGAAAACTGTCGCCAACATCTACAAAACCTAGTCCAAAACTGGCTAGAGATATTAGAGTCAGAGGATTTAATTAATCGCTATTTAGATGAACAACTTTTACAAGGACAACCCGACTTACAATTAGGCTTTCCCAGTCAAATTGGCTATGATATCTTCCCCCAAGGTCAGGAAACTAAATTCTATCGTCCTCAACAACCCGTCTATATTACGCAATTAACTCCCACGGGTAAATTTGAAATTAAAACTGGGGGTAAGAAAATATCTCTGACCGGACTTGACCAACATATATTAGAGAAAATTTTTACATCCACAGAATTTAGTGGCTTAGACATACAACAATGGTTACAAGATTTTGACTGGGATACAGAAATTGTTCCCCTACTGTCGCGTTTGGTTAAAGCTGGAATTTTGCTGGTTATCTCCCATCCATAAACGGCGTTTATTAATCACTGCTTTTGGGTTGAAAAACCATTATATATGCCGGCACATTTTCCCATGATAATATAATAGAGCAAGTCGGCTAGTTTGTCAAGAGGAAATCATCGGAAATTTGGGGAGGATAAACGTGATCAATTTCGGCGACCAACCAAGAACCAAAAGTTGCCAAAAAATCGACAATTTCCTGGGGTGAATCAAGGGGATTAATTGACCAATTTAAGGCTTGATACATGAGTGTTTTTTGTGCGGGATAATATTCGGAAAAAATCTGATAACAAGGATATAAATCACGGGTATAACATTGATGACGTTCCATGACAATTTCTAAGCCAGACCGGAGGATCCTTTTCATAATCCACTGACCGAGTTTATGAACATAAGCAGTTTGTTCATTAGGTGGCTTTTGAGGGGTTGTATATAATAGGTCAAAACTGACTTCCTGGATATCTTCGGACAAATCAAAAGCATGACTAACCGCATCGATATCAGGCTTAAACTTTGGCAATTCTGGGGAGATATCTTGTCCGTAAACACAGGCGGCTTGAGTGACAATTAGCATTCGCAAACCCCCATAACCATAATCATCAAAATCCCGTAAGCGATCGCCTGAAATAGGTGACAATTCGACTCCCTTACAGAAGGGATATTTTGGTCTAACGTGCTGATTAAAACCATCAAACCAATGGCGATCGCAGTCTTGATAATTCCCGGAAACCACGGCGAAACTATCAACATCAGAAATGAAGGGAATAGCTTGTCCTACAGCGACAGACCCGCGAATATAAATGTTATGAACTTGGTCAGACCAATGATTAAGATAAGCTGTGACAATTTCATCAACTAGCGATCGCCAAGGTTCCACAATTTTGTCAATATTAGCTTTCCGAATAATAAAGCCTTGTTCATCAACTCCCAAAACCGAGCCAATTTTAGCAATTTTAGCCATAGTTCAATCATCCCGTAGGTATAGTTAATATTATCACCCAAGTTAATCATAACTGTAATGCTGATCACCAATTAGCCGCTGTCATTTTTTGGTCATATTTGCAGTTTACTATGTAGGGTAATGGAGTTAACCACCATTAAATTTTATGAAACCAACCATTACAGCCTTACTAACTTCTGCACTGTTAACCATAGGGGTTCCAGCCGTGAATGCACAAGTTTCTATTCAAGATTTGCAGCGTCATTCAGGAGTGACTATATCTGGTACAATTCGCAGTGTTGTAGGTAATGACTTTATCTTAGACGACGGAACTGGACAAATTATTGTTGATGCTGGACCCATGCGCCATCATCAACTGAATTTACAACCCGGAGAACAGGTCACAGTCACAGGTAAATATGATGACTATGACTTTGATGCTTTCACTATTACTCGCAGTAATGGCGAAGTGATTTTTATTCGCGATCCACAGGGTCCCCCACCTTGGTCAGGTGGTTACAGAAGACGGAATTCTGCTTCCCAAAGCTCTCGATAACAACAGTTCATAAGCATTAATTACCGTGAATTCCTGTCCTCTCCCTCACCGGGAGGGGATGGCTTGACATGGCTGCCAAAATTTAGCTATTAATATAATAACTATATATGGTCTATTTTGGTATAAGTAAAAATGCGGATTTTATTGGTAGAAGACGATCCAGAACAACGGGAGCCAATTCATGCAGCTTTAACTCGTTATGGACATATTGTTGATGGGGTAGAAGATGGCACAACCGCCTTGTGGTTAATGAATGAAACCGAGTATGATCTGTTGATTTTAGATTGGATGTTACCGGGAGAAGATGGTATTATTTTATGTAAAAATTATCGCCAAATGGGGAAAACATCACCAGTGTTAATGCTGACAGCTAAAGATACGACGGCTGATAAAGTTATGGGACTAGACGCTGGCGCAGATGATTATTTAGTTAAACCAGTAGACCTACAAGAATTGTTAGCTAGAATTAGAGCTTTAAGAAGGCGATCGCCTCTTTGGGTGGGGGATATATTAGCAGTCAAAGGATTATCATTAAATCTCGATACTATGATTTTAACATGGGGGAATGATAGCTTAAAGCTGAAAAGTCGCGACTTTCAACTCTTAGAATATATGATGCGTCACCCCCACCAAGTTCTCACTCATAATCAAATAGAACAAGCACTCTGGGAATGGGGAGAAGAACCGGAAAGCAATGCGGTAGTAGCGAGAGTTAAACGACTGCGTAAAACCCTGAAAGCCATAGAAATTGACAGTTGGATTGAAACGGTTTATGGTATGGGTTATCGTCTCGAGCCTCGGACAGATTAAAGATTAAATAATATATATCTATGGTTAAGCTAATTACCAAACTCCAAAAACGTTGGCTATCTCTACCGATTAAATGGCGGGGTACAGCAATTATTGCGATTCCCGTGAGTTGTTTATTGATAGTATTGTTAGCCTTTTCTTGGTTGAAATTTCACATAATTGAAGACGAGGCTTGGGTACAACATACCCAGAATGTTAGATTAGAAACTAAACAACTTTTAAACGCTTTACTTGATGCGGAAACGGGGGTGAGGGGATATGGACTGACTCAACGAGATGAGTTTTTAGAGCGTTATCATCATGCTAAAAGTAGAATTCCTCGAGTTTTAGACACTTTACAAGATTTGGTACAAGACAATGCTGAACAATCAGAATACTTGGAAGATGTCAGGTTTTATATTGATGAAAATATCGCTAATTTTGAAAAAAAAATAATCCTCCAACAAGAATTAATTAGGATTCGCGGACAAAATGATACTTTAGTACCCATCGAGTCTTTATATGATTGGCTGGCTAAAGGTCAAGAAACGATGAATCAAGCACGTCAAGCTATTGATATCTTTGCCGAAAATGAAGAAAAGCTACTAATTGAACGCATCCAACATCGAGATGAGTATCGACAATTAACCTGGATTTTCTTATGTTTTTCTGGGGTAATTAGTGCGATCGCTACTATGTTTACTATTCATCTTTTCTCTAACTTAGAAAAAGAATTATCCCAGAGACAAATTAACTTGAAAGTCACCAATCAACGTTTGGAAAATGTTTGTGACCAACTGCAAAGATTTACCGCTAATGCTTCCCATGAATTAAGAGCGCCTTTAGCGGCTGTATTAAGTAATGCTCAGGTGGCTTTACTAGAATTAGATGATGTGGATGAAATCCCCCCATCGTTACATCGAAGACTGGAAAACATCGTCAAAACTACTAAACAGATGAGTTCCTTGGTCAGTGATTTATTATTTCTCGCCAGACATGAAGGCTTACTAGCACCTGAGTCTATACAAAAAGTCAATGTCAATCAACTGCTATTGGCGATCGCCTCGGAGTGGATAACTCCCCTCAAAAGTCAATCATTAGAATTAATAACTAACCTACCATTAACCCCCGTTTGGGTATTAGCCGATCGCAGTTTATTAAAACAAGTGATCACCAACCTTCTCAGCAACGCTAGTCGCTACACTCCCCCCGGAGGAATTATTAAAATTAACTTGCACAACTCGGAAAAATATGCTATATTCGAGGTGGAAGACTCTGGAATTGGCATTGCGGCTGAAGCATTGCCTCATGTGTTTGAGCGATTTTATCGAGCGGATTTAAAGCGTTCTAAAGCCTCCGGTGGTTGGGGATTAGGATTAGCGATCGCCCAACAAATTGTCGAGGCTCATGGGGGCGAAATTAGCGTAGTTAGTACCCTAAATGAAGGTACTAAATTTACGATAAAATTGCCCCGGATCCACTAATTGAGTAACTCCTAAGACTTCAAGCCGGGTAAACCCCAACTCTGAACCACCTTAGCGATCGCATCCCTGGTCGCTTCCGCCCCAAAACCCCAAGCCATGAGAGTAAAATAGTCCCGAGAAGGGTTAGCGCCAAAAGTCGAATTTGCCACATATAACTCAGTAAAACCGGCTCCGGCTAATAGCACCACCGCCAACAGATAACTCGCCCAAACAAAAACTCTAATCCGCAAATTAGCCGAGGCTGCTTGTTCACTCCAAGAAGCGTTGTAATGAGTAGCCGGAGGGAGAGCCACTAAAGACAAACCCGACATAAATCCTAATCCTTTAGAAACCAAATCCGACTCAGCCAGACTTTGTTCATCTACCTGAACCTTTAGCTGTTCTAACTGACGACAGACAGTTTCATCTTTTTGTAACTCCATGGGGGTTAAACGGTCAACCTGGCGATCGAGTTGGCGAATAATTGCAGCCAGAGGCTTTTGGTCATCATCAGTTTCAACGGGGAGGCGTTTTTGTAGTTCCTCAATATCCTTTTTTAAAGGAACATAACTGTTAATTTGTTTGGCGATCGCCTCCAACTCCTCGCGCAATTGAGGCGGACCTTCCAACTCTGGCGCAGTGTTCAGAGCATCATCCAAATTCCAGCTTACCATCCGCACAAAGGTAGTGGTAGCATCATAATCCTCTAACTTCTGCTTGAGGCGATCGCTATATTCAAACTGCGCCAACCAATCAGACCTTCCCATCACCCAACGTCGCCAAGTTCCCTCAGCGCGATCAATAATCAGCGCCGCCTCTTCCCAGCGTTCCCCCTGAAGTTCCATCTTCACTTCAACTAAATAAGCATTGATGCGACCCTTAAACGCCTTAGCCTTCTCAAGATCTGGGTCTTCCTCCATCTGAGCATAAACCTGTCCTACCCGCATCAAAATCTGATCTCTCGGTCGTCCTTGGTCGCGATAAGCAGAGATGCGAATTCCTAATACTGTCCCCAATACCAGCACTGCCAGCGGAAAAAACCAATCATCCTTAACCCTTAACGTCACCGGAATCGCCAGTTGTCCCCCAGAGTAACTTAGCCGCACAGTTCCCACAAATTCACCACTATCAGTCGCCTGGCGTAAATTAAACACCACGGGTACAATCACCTCATTCGCCTTACCCAGAATTGGCTGTATTTCTCCGGCGGCGATGGCTGCCCCAGGAAACACCGATACCCCATTAGTTCCATTCAGGTCAAACGGAAGCACCTGTAAATCTCTGACGGCGCTATCGGTTCTAATATAAAGCTGGCGGACTTGTTTGGTGGTGCGATCGCCAGCAATGGTCAACTGCTCCGGTTCCACAGTCTGAGCGATCGCCACATTTCCCGTCAGCAAAGCCATGACTGGAATTAGACAACTAGTCAAAACAGATTTAAACGACTTCATCCTAGATTACCCTCAAGCGTCCATAAATCAATATCCAGCTTTTCGATGAAACCTTCTGTATTTTCCCGGAATATTTTAATATGCTCCGTCGCCATGTGTTGTTCCCACAACAAACGACTTTCCCAATTCTCATAGAACAAAAATAAAGTCGGATCATCAATCGACCGATGTAAATCATAATTTAGACATCCACTTTCAGCTAAAGTCAGCGGAATTAGTTTCAGTAACTCCTGATGAACTGTCTCTTCTACTCCGGCTTTAGCTTTGATTCTCGCGACAACTGTTAATTGACTCATGGCCAGCGTTCCTTATAGTTAAGACTTACCCAAAGCTACCCACAAAGCCGCTTTGGTCTCTAAGATAGCTTGTACTAGGGGTGATAGTTAGCGCTCACCCGCCGCCAAGATCGGCGAACCTTAAATAAATAGCACTCCCCCCCCAGCAGAAGGTCGGCTGTTTTCCCCAAAGGCTTCGGGATACGCACCTCCCCTTCTATCATTCCCCAAAATGCGATCGTCATAGAGCCAGATCATAAATGTTAAAAATAGACTTGACGAAAGCACAGATATCACATACAATCAAGAATCGTGATCAAATTGTAGCATAACTGTTGGAGTAGGGATAGCTAACCTATAGGATCTGCCAAGCAGATACAACCTTATAGCGAGAACTTCTCATAAGACATCAATGGCTTTAAGCTACAGCAGCTTCGCCGAACTTGCCAAGCGCCAACAGTAAACTGGGTCAAACCTGATGCTAGTTTGACCCTGAGCAACAGAAACGGATACTGAGTAGATATCTGCTCAAGTCCTAGCGACATCGGGCCGCACTGGGGCTTATGCTTCAGTCTGGGAACAGCTTAAACAAGTTGATAGCCTGAAATACTTCCAGGCAACCAAGCACGTCTATCCTTGCTCCTGAGCCGGAAAGACGGTCGGTTTGCCTGCCCAAAATCGGGTTTAAATTATGATGCCACAAGCATCGTTAACTGGCGGGTTAACCATGATTTAGTCAGTGGAAAATTCCGCCCTATTGTAATGCGTAGAAAAGAGAGGCCAGTTTAAGTGTCTGTAGGTATCCTCGGCACCAAGCTAGGCATGACTCAGGTATTTGACGCAGAGACAGGAAAAGCGATTCCGGTCACCGTAGTTCAAGCCGGGCCATGCACAATCACCCAAGTGAAGACCGAAGCCACCGATGGCTATACGGCCATCCAGCTAGGTTATGGTGAAGTTCCTAACAAAACCCGGAAATTAAACACCCGAAAATCCCCAGACAAAGAGGTTAATAAATACCTCAGCCATGCTGAACAGGGACACCTAACCAAATCCAACAGCCCCTTAGTTCGTCACCTTAAAGAATATCGGCTAGAAAGTACCGATAACTTTGAACTAGGTCAGGAAATCAAAGTAGATACCTTTGAACTCGGACAAATGGTAGATGTGACGGGCATTAGCATGGGTCGGGGTTTTGCGGGAAACCAAAAACGTAATAACTTCCGACGTGGACCAATGGCTCACGGTTCCAAAAACCACCGCCTACCAGGTTCCATCGGACCCGGAACCACACCAGGGCGCGTTTATCCCGGCAAAAAAATGGCGGGACGTTATGGCGGGAAACAGATTACCACTAGGAAGCTGACTATCGTGCGGATAGACCTAGAAAGGAACCTGTTGCTAATTAAAGGATCAATCCCCGGCAAACCCGGTGGCTTGCTTAATATCAAACCAGCCAACCTGGTGGGTGGCAAGTAGAGAGAAGACAGGGGGAAAAATGGTTGACTGTGTAATTCGCAACTGGGAAGGGGAAGAAGTCGGACAGACTACCCTGGAACTAAAAGTTGCTAAAGAAGAAAATGCCTCCCACATCGTCCATAGAGCCTTAGTACGTCAGCAGGCGGCAGCCAGACAGGGAACAGCCAGCACCAAAACTCGCTCAGAAGTGCGAGGCGGTGGCCGTAAACCCTGGAGACAAAAAGGAACAGGACGGGCAAGGGCAGGTTCAATTCGTTCTCCACTATGGCGCGGTGGTGGTGTGATCTTTGGGCCAAAACCGAGAGATTACAGCGTCAAAATGAACCGCAAAGAACGTCGGTTGGCTTTGAGAACGGCGTTTCAGAGTAGGGCAGAGGATATCGTGGTGGTGGAAGAATTTGTGACGCAACTGCCACGTCCTAAAACTAAAGACTTGACAGATGCTTTGGCACGTTGGGGAGTTTCACCAGAAGCTAAAGTGCTGCTGGTACTACCTGAAAAACAAGAAAACGTCTATTTGTCGGGTCGGAATGTGGCGAAAATTAGAATTTGTCTGGCAGATAGCTTGAATGTCTATGATGTTCTGGCAGCAGACAAAATAGTAACCACTGCTAATGCCCTGGCGAAAATTCAGGAGGTTTATGGTGACTGAGTTTAAAACCCGTGATTTAGCTGATGTGATCCGACGACCAATTGTAACTGAAAAAGCCACAATTCAAATGGAGTTGAATCAGTTTACTTTTGATGTGGATCCTAGGGCGGATAAACCAACTATTAAGGCGGCAGTTGAACTGCTATTTCCAGTTAAGGTTTTGAGTGTTAATACCCAGAATCCTCCCCGGCGACGACGTAGGGTCGGCCGTTTCGTCGGGTACAAACCTCGCTATAAAAGAGCGATCGTTACCCTGGAAGATGGGGAAGCCTTGAGAAAAGTCCTCTTCCCTGAAGTTTAATGGTGTCGGGTAAAACGCGGGTGTGCCACCTTCTGAATAACTATCAAAAAAAAGCGGCACCGAGAACCCACCTTTACCCTGGTAATTATTGAACACCGACATGAAGGGCGATCGAGTTTTCTTTCCCTATCCAGAAATCTAGATCTCTAACTTCCACAGAAACAGACATAGGATCGACTATATGGCAATTCGTTCTTACCGACCTTATACCCCAAGCACACGCCAACATACTGTCTCGGAATTTACAGAAATTACTAGATCCGAGCCGGAAAAATCCCTAACCGTCTCTAAACACCGCCTTAAAGGTCGTAATAATCGCGGTGTGATTACCTGTCGCCATAGGGGTGGTGGACATAAAAAACTATATCGGATTATTGACTTTCGCCGGGATAAACATAATGTACCCGCTAAAGTCGCTGAGATTGAATACGACCCCAACCGTAACGCCAGAATTGCCCTACTTAACTATGTGGATGGCGAAAAACGCTATATTCTCCACCCTGTCGGCTTGGCTGTCGGGACTGTGGTTATATCTGGACCTGATGCCCCTATTGAAGTGGGTAACGCTCTCCCCCTATCCCACATTCCCTTGGGTACATCAATCCACAACGTGGAAATGATTCCCGGTAAAGGCGGACAAATGGTGAGAGCAGCCGGAGCCTCGGCTCAGATTATGGCTAAAGAAGGGGATTATGTAACCCTGAAACTGCCATCTGGTGAACAACGGAAAATCCCCGCCCGTTGCTATGCGACGATTGGACAAGTGGGTAATGTGGATGCCAGAAATATCAGCATTGGTAAGGCTGGACGTAATCGCTGGTTGGGTAAACGTCCCACCGTGCGCGGTAGTGTTATGAACCCTGTTGATCACCCCCACGGTGGTGGTGAAGGACGCGCCCCCATTGGTCGCAGTGGCCCGGTTACGCCTTGGGGTAAACCAGCCCTGGGAGCGAAAACCAGAAACAAGAAAAAACGCAGCACTGCTTTAATTGTTCGCCGTCGTCGGAAATCCTCGAAACGAGGCAAAGGTGGCCGTCAGAGCTAATCGCCAAGCCTTGCAGACTGCTATCTGGCTGCATTCCTGGTAAAGGCATCAAAAGAAAATCGGACTAAGCCCCCCACCCCTACCCTGCCCAAAGGGTAATGGGTAGCCTCCGCCCACAGCCTAGATCACCATTGGAATCCTAAACATATACCATGTCTCGATCGCTCAAAAAAGGTCCATTTGTGGCCGATCATCTGCTCGTCAAAATCGAAAAACTCAACGCTGACAATCGTAAGGAAGTGATCAAAACTTGGTCGCGCTCCTCCACCATTGTTCCCCAAATGGTTGGTCATACTATCGCTGTTCATAACGGCCGTCAGCACGTCCCTGTATTTGTTAACGAACAAATGGTGGGACATAAATTGGGAGAATTTGCTCCCACTCGGACATTCCGAGGTCACGCTAAAAGTGATAAAAAAGCTCGCCGATAAGCGGCGCTTCGTTCGCCTGTAGGACTGTGGAGTAGCGGCGGATTATGCGGTATTTTCGGAAAAAACGCGGCTGGGGCTGGTTCTGCCCGTAACCTTAATTCCCCAAAGCGTGTTTTGAGAAACCCGCCCAAGTCCAAAGCGCCCTGACAATTTCTGGGTTGAGCGACCCTAAACCACACCTACATCACGCCCGAATCAAGGAGAAAGATATGGCTAGTTCCAACTCAGAAGTAAAAGCGATCGCTCGTTACATCAGAATGTCCCCATCAAAAGTCCGGCGGGTACTTGATCAAATTCGCGGACGTAGCTATCGCGAAGCCCTGATTATCCTGGAGTTTATGCCCTACCGCGCCTGTACTCCTGTCTTGAAAGTTCTGCGATCGGCTGTTGCTAACGCTGAACATAACCAGGGTTTAGACCCCGCCACTCTCATCGTTTCCCAAGCCTTCGCCGATGCCGGACCAAGCCTTAAACGCTACCGCCCTCGCGCCCAAGGTCGAGCCTATCCCATTCGCAAACCCACCTGTCACATTACCGTGACCGTCGCGGAAGCCCAATAACAACTCCTAGCTTCCCCAGGGTCAGTGGGTTAAGCATTAAACCCTTACCTTGCATGGATAAGCGCCTATCTGGTCGTTTTATGTACAGACTAAATTATTAAGCTGCTATGGGACAAAAAATACATCCAATTGGTTTCCGCCTTGGAGTTACCCAAGAACACAAATCTCGCTGGTTTGCCGATGCTAGTCAGTATCCGCAACTGTTGCAGGAAGACCACACCATCCGTAAGTACATTCAGAAAAATCTCAGCAATGCTGGCATCTCAGATGTTCGCATTGAACGCAAAGCTGATCAAATTGACCTGGAAGTGCTAACCGCTAGACCGGGTGTGGTAGTTGGTCGTGGTGGTGCCGGAATTGACTCCCTCCGCCAAGGACTTCAGAAAGAACTGGGCAGCAATCGCCAGATCCGCATTAACGTTGTGGAAGTGTCCCGCGTTGATGCTGATGCTACCCTCATCGCTGAAAATATCGCCGCTCAACTTGAAAAACGGGTTTCCTTCCGTAGAGTTGTCCGCCAAGCTATTACCCGCGCCCAAAAAGCTGGCATTGAAGGCATTAAAATCCAGGTCAGTGGCCGCTTGAACGGAGCAGAAATTGCTCGGACTGAGTGGACCCGTGAAGGTCGTGTTCCCCTACACACCTTACGAGCTGATATTGACTATGCCTACTGCACCGCTCTCACTATTTACGGCATCCTCGGTGTCAAAGTTTGGGTGTTTAAGGGAGAAATTATTCCCGGTCAGGAAGAAACCCCCGCACCTAATACAAGAGCGCCGAAAAGTCGCCGTACACCCAGACGGCAAAAGTATGATGACCGGTCTAGTGATACATAAAAAGTTCTAGTAGGCGCGATCTCGATAGGTTCATAACCCAAAACCTAACACTTATCTCCCTCATGGGTACGCCTCTGTCTCATTAACTTCACTCACTACTATTTGCGATCATGTTAAGCCCAAGAAGAACTAAATTCCGCAAACAACAGCGGGGTCGAATGCGGGGTCAGGCAACTCGCGGCAACAATATCAACTTTGGTGATTTTGCCCTACAAGCCCTTGAACCCTCTTGGATTACCTCCCGCCAAATTGAAGCAGCCCGTCGGGCAATGACTCGTTATATTCGCCGGGGTGGGAAAATCTGGATTCGTGTATTCCCTGATAAACCTGTCACTATGCGTCCCGCAGAAACCCGTATGGGTTCCGGTAAAGGGGCCCCTGAATACTGGGTCGCTGTTGTTAAACCTGGACGCATCATGTTTGAAATTGCAGGTGTTTCTGAAGAGGTCGCCCGCGAAGCTATGCGCCTAGCCTCCTTTAAACTCCCGATTAAGACTAAGTTTCTCACACGGGAAGATTCACAGTCCTAATACTGATTGCATTGACCTGAAAACTGCCCGCTAATTGTACCGAGGAGATAATTATGGCTCTTTCTAAAATTGAAGAAGCCCGACAGTTAAATGATGATGACCTCTCTGAGCAAATCCTGGAAATTAAAAAACAACTCGCTAATCTGCGCCTCCTGAAAGCTACAGGACGCTTGGAAAAACCTCATGAAATTAGACACACACGACATCGATTGTCACAGTTACTCACCGTGGAGAGGGAACGACAACTTCCAAATCAAAGTCCGGCTTAGTATTCCCTAATTCATTAGTCTAAGGCCCTAGGGAATAGGAAATGGGAAATACTGGTCAGTAATACCCATTACCCATTACCCATTACCTAAACAATCATTCATCTCTTATTTCTCACAATCATGGCAGTTAAAGAAAGAGTTGGCGTAGTCGTCAGCAATAAAATGCAAAAAACTGTGGTGGTAGCTATTGAAAACCGCTCCCCTCACCCTAAATATGGGAAAATTGTCGTTAATACTAAACGATATAAAGCCCACGATGAAGATAATACTTGTCAAGAAGGCGATCGGGTTCGCATTCGAGAAACCCGCCCCCTCAGTCGCACTAAACGCTGGAATGTAGTTGAAATTATCAACAAAAATAACCAGTAATTCTCACCGGTTTCTGTTTATCTTGAACCCCAAATTACGCTTACAGAGACAATACCATGATTCAACAGCAGTCCATACTTAATGTGGCAGATAACAGCGGCGCGCGCAAACTTATGTGTATCCGCGTCCTGGGTGGGGGTAATCGTCGCTACGGCACTATTGGTGATGTCATCATCGCTGTCGTTAAAGATGCAATTCCCAACATGGCCGTCAAAAAATCCGATGTCGTTCGAGCTGTCATTGTTCGCAGTCGCCAAGGACTACGCCGAGATAGCGGTATGAGTATTCGCTTTGACGATAATGCAGCCGTTATCATTAACCAGGATGGCAACCCCAGGGGAACCCGTGTATTTGGACCTGTGGCACGGGAACTACGGGACAAAAATTTCACTAAAATTGTTTCCCTTGCACCGGAGGTACTCTAAATTATGCCCAAGCGTCAGCGCAAATTAGCTCCGCCCCGGGGCTACAAAATGCACGTCAAAAAAGGGGATACTGTCCAGGTAATTGCCGGACGAGATAAAGGAAAAGTTGGGGAGGTGATATCCACTCTACCTAAATTGAGTAAAGTAGTTGTCAAAGATGTTAACGTCCGTACCAAGCACGTTAAACCTCAACAAGAGGGTGAAGGTGGCCGTATTGTCAACTTTGAAGCTCCTATTCACAGTTCTAATGTGATGCTGTATTCGACCAAAGAAAAAGTCGCTAGTCGTATTTCCTACACCTTTACGGAAGACGGGCGCAAGGTCAGAATGCTCAAAAAAACCGGGGAAGTTATTGATTAATCAATGGCACACTTTCTCCCCCGGGGCGGGTTTCCCACCAGCCCTGACTGGACAGGTGGACTCTGTTAAACACTCGTTTTGATTATCCCTGACCAAGCCCAGGGAATGTATTTAGGACAGACAGCAACTATGACATCTCCACTCAAAACCATCTATCAGGAAACCATCGTTCCTAAATTGATGGAACAGTTCAAATATGAGAACATCCATCAGGTTCCCAAGGTTGTTAAAGTTACCATTAACCGAGGACTGGGCGAAGCATCCCAAAATGCCAAGGCTCTGGAATCTTCAGTTAATGAATTGGCGATTATTACCGGACAAAAACCAGTAGTGACCCGCGCTAAAAAAGCGATCGCCGGCTTTAAAATCCGTCAAGGAATGCCCGTTGGGGTAATGGTGACACTCCGTTCTGATCGGATGTATGCCTTTATGGAACGTCTAATTCACCTAGCCCTACCTCGCATTCGAGACTTTCGTGGCATTAGTCCCAAAAGTTTTGACGGTCGGGGTAACTACAGTCTGGGGGTCAAAGAACAACTGATCTTCCCAGAAATCGACTACGATCGCATCGATCAAATTCGAGGTCTGGATATTTCAATTGTCACCACAGCCCAGACAGATGAAGAAGGGCGTGCTTTACTTAAAGAAATGGGAATGCCCTTCCGGGAGAACTGAGGCAGTAAAATAACGAGACAACTATGGCGACGAACGACACTATTGCAGATATGTTAACGCGCATCCGCAACTCTTGCATGGCGCGGCATCAAACCACAGAAATTCCATCCACCAAAATGACCCGCAGTATTGCCAAAGTCCTCCAGGATGAAGGCTTTATTGCCAACTTTGAAGAAGCAGGTGTTGGTGTCAAAAAACATTTAGTGGTTTCACTAAAATACAACACCAAAACCCGCACCCCCACAATCCGCACCCTTAAACGAGTGAGCCGTCCAGGTTTGCGCGTTTACAAAAACCGCAAAGAACTCCCCCGGGTTTTAGGTGGAATTGGAATTGCGATCATTTCTACCTCCCGTGGGGTAATGACCGACCGAGAAGCCCGCCTTCAGGGCTTAGGCGGAGAAGTGCTTTGCTATGTGTGGTAAATCCATTACCCACAGCCTCGCACTCCGCAGACCCCTAAACACTGCTCATCGACCATTAAACAAGGATTATGTCTAGAATTGGTAAGCGTCCAATTCCGATTCCCGCCAAAGTTACCCTAACCTTAGACGGCCAAAAAGTCACAGTCAAAGGACCAAAAGGGGAGCTTTCCCGCGTATTACCCAACGAAGTGATCCTCTCCCTCGAAGAAGACACACTAATCGTTAAGCGTCGGGATGAATCCCGAGTCGCCCGTCAGCGTCATGGTCTCTGTCGCACCCTGGTAGCCAACATGGTGGATGGAGTTTCCCAAGGATTTGAACGGCGACTGGAAATCCAAGGAGTGGGATATCGGGCTCAGGTTCAAGGTAAAAACCTGATCTTAAATGTCGGCTACAGCAAACCGGTGGAAATGGTTCCCCCTGAAGGTTGCAGCGTAGCCGTTGAAAATAACACCAATGTGATTGTTAGCGGAATTAATAAAGAACTCGTCGGCAACATGGCTGCGAAAATTCGCGCCGTGCGACCCCCTGAACCCTATAAAGGCAAGGGCATTCGCTACGCCGGAGAACAAGTCAGACGTAAAGCTGGTAAGGCAGGGAAAAAATAGATCATGAAACTTACTCGTAACGATTCCCGTCAGCGCCGTCACCGTCGAGTTCGGCGCAAAGTCCTAGGCACTTCAGAGCGTCCTAGATTGGCTGTGTTTCGCTCTCACAAGCACATCTATGTACAGGTGATCGACGATAGCCAGCAACACACCTTAGTTGCCGCGTCTACCTTAGACCCCGAAATAACTGCCGACTTAAAAACTGGGGCCACCTGTGATGCCTCTGTTAAAGTTGGTCAATTAATCGCTAAACGCTCCCTATCTAAAGGAATTGAGCGCGTAGTATTTGACCGGGGAGGTTACATCTATCACGGCCGCGTTAAAGCCTTGGCAGACGCAGCCAGAGAAGCCGGGTTAGAATTTTAATAAGCTGACGGGCAATTTATAATTGCCCTTAACAATCAGGAACTAAAAGTATGGCAGAACAGCAACGTCGTAAAAAAAATACTCGCACCAAAGAAAAAGAATCCGAATGGCAAGAACGGGTTGTTCAAATTCGCCGTGTAACTAAAGTAGTTAAAGGCGGTAAAAAACTCAGCTTCCGTGCCATTGTTATCGTCGGCAACGAAAAAGGCCAGGTGGGTGTCGGTGTCGGAAAAGCAGCAGATGTCATCGGAGCCGTCAAAAAAGGTGTCGCCGATGGCCGCAAAAATGTCGTCGAGATTCCCCTAACCAAATCTAACTCTCTACCTCACCCCGCCAATGGTGTGGGAGGCGGAGCCCAAGTCATTGTTAGACCCGCTGCCCCTGGTACAGGGGTAATCGCTGGGGGTGCTGTCCGCACCGTGCTAGAACTAGCCGGGGTTAAAAACGTTCTAGCTAAACAGCTAGGCTCCAGTAATCCCCTGAATAACGCCCGCGCCACCATTAACGCTCTCTCAGGATTGCGGACTCTATCGGATGTGGCTAAAGAACGGGGCATCCCCATCGAACAGCTTTATGCTTAATCATAAGTGGACCATCGGGGCAATTCCTCAATTGCCTCTCACTGATAACCCATCAATTGCAATGCACTGAGACAACCATGAGATTACAAGACGCAAAGCCCAAAGCTGGCTCTCAAAAACGTCGCCGTCGCCTTGGTCGTGGGGTTTCTGCCGGACAAGGAGCTAGTTGTGGCAAAGGAATGCGCGGTCAAAAATCGCGTTCCGGTGGCAGCACCAGACCCGGATTTGAAGGAGGTCAAAACCCCCTCTATCGACGACTACCTAAATTAAAAAGCTTTCCTCTGGTCAACCGAAAACAGTACACTACCATTAATGTGGGTCGTCTGGATTCTCTGAGTGTCAACAGCGAAGTAACTCTATCCTCTCTCATTGCGGCCGGAATTATTACTACTGACCGGGGACCGCTCAAGATTTTGGGAGATGGAGAACTAAATGTAGCACTTCAGGTTAAAGCAGCAGCCTTCACCCAAAGCGCTCGATCTAAAATTGAAGCAGCCGGGGGAAGTTGTGAAGTCTTAGGAGCCAGAAACACCAGCCCGGAAGGTTAAGCATTAGCTTGCTCTGTACATTCCCAATAGTGTTTTCAAGAGGTAGTCCTTCATGGTCGTCAGTCGAGAAAAAACGCCAACTGCACAGGAAACATTCATGCAGATGGCTCAGGCTGCTGGTTTACGGGGTCGTATTCTCGTAACCATTGGTCTGCTCATTCTAGTTCGTTTGGGCGTGTTCCTGCCTATCCCAGGCATTGATCGGCAAGCATTTAGCGAAAATATTCAAAACACCCCCTTTATCGGTTTTCTGGACCTATTTTCCGGGGGTGGATTTTCAGCCCTGGGTATTTTTGCTCTGGGAATTCTCCCCTATATTAACGCCTCCATTATCATGCAGTTGATGACGGCGGCTCTCCCCACTTTAGAAGATTTGCAAAAAAACGAAGGGGAAGCCGGACGGCGGAAAATATCCCAAATTACCCGCTATGTGGCCTTGGGTTGGGCTATCTTGCAAAGTATTGGTATTGCCATTTGGGTCAGCCCCTTTGCTCAAAACCCCAATCAACCACAGTTCATAGTCATGGCTGAAGTAGTCCTGGCTCTAGCTGCTGGGTCTATGTTTGTCATGTGGGTATCGGAACTGATTACAGAACGGGGTATCGGTAATGGCGCTTCCCTGCTCATTTTTATCAACATCGTAGCGGTTCTACCCCAATCATTGGGCAGTACCATTGAATTAGCTCAAAGTGGTGATAGCGCTATTGTAGGACGAGTTGTGATCTTGTTATTGATTTTCCTAGCAATGATTGTTGGGATTGTTTTTGTACAAGAGGGAACCCGTCGTATTCCTATTGTTTCCGCCCGCCGACAAGTGGGTCGCAAACTTTATCGCGAAAAAAGTAGCTATCTACCTTTGCGTCTAAATCAAGGCGGGGTGATGCCGATTATCTTTGCTTCGGCAGTTTTGATTCTTCCGGCTTCTATCTCCCAGTTTGCTAATAATCCGGTTCTGGTACAAATTTCTACTTATCTGAGTCCCGGAGGACCTGCTCCTTGGCTCTATATTGCCTTTTACTTGCTGATGATTCTGTTCTTTAGCTATTTCTACGCTTCTTTAATTATGAATCCCGTAGATATGGCTCAGAACTTGAAGAAAATGGGAGCTAGTATTCCCGGAATTCGTCCAGGTCGCGCCACCAGTGAGTATATTGAGCGGGTTCTGAATCGCTTAACCTTTTTGGGAGCGGTTTTCTTGGGTTTAGTAGCAATTATTCCTACTGTAGTCGAAAGCGCTACCAGAGTTCCTACTTTCCGAGGCTTTGGTGCTACTTCTCTACTGATTCTGGTCGGGGTTGCTATTGATACCGCCAAGCAGGTTCAGACCTATGTAATTTCTCAAAGATATGAAGGGATGGTGAAAAAATAATGCGGGAATTGATTTTTTTGGGGCCGCCTGGTTCGGGAAAGGGAACACAAGCGGCTCGTATGGCTGAGATTATGAAAATTCCTCACATTTCTACTGGAGAGATTTTGAGGGATCATGTCTCTAAGCAAACTCCCCTGGGTCAACAGGCTAAAACCTATATGGATCTGGGTGATTTGGTTCCGGATCAACTGATTTTGGATATGGTGACTCACCGTTTATCAGAGCCTGATGCTGAAACGGGTTGGATTCTCGATGGGTTCCCTCGTAATGTCAGCCAGGCTCAGTTTGTCCAAGAGCATTTGTTGTCGGTTGATGAGAAAACGGGCAAAATTCCAGATAAAGATCACGTCTGGGTCATTAATTTAGAGGTTCCAGATGATGTCATCCTGAAACGATTGCTGGTGCGAGGTCGTGAAGATGACCATGAAGAAACGATTTTACATCGCCTTCAGGTTTATCGGGAACAGACGGCTCCCTTGATTGAATTTTACAGCAGTCGTAACCAACTGCATCATATCAATGGCGATCGCACCATGGAAGAAGTAACCGATAGTTTAAAAGAGGTAATTACCAGCTAATCATTGGCATGGAGAATCCAGGTTCACCAATCTGGGCACCAAATCTCCCCCCGGCGGTTCCCATCGTGGCTTAGTCATTTGTGTTGATGACATGGATGATTACCAGATTTTGATAAGATATGTTAACACGCTCAGGCCCTAGCCCGGACGCTATTCTGCCTGGTTGGATGATTTTAGTCGCCTACTGGGGGGTTTATTTACCGAATTGAGGAACTAACAGTTTGTCTAAACAAGACTTAATAGAAATGGAAGGAACTGTTACCGAGTCCCTTCCCAACGCTATGTTTCGAGTCGATCTCGATAATGGTTTTAATGTACTAGCACACATTTCGGGTAAAATCCGGCGCAACTACATTAAAATTCTACCGGGCGATCGCGTCAAGGTAGAATTAACCCCCTACGATCTCAGCAAAGGTCGGATCACCTATCGACTGAAAAAGAAATAGGTTCCCCTCATAGCTGAATCGCTCCAGGTTGATTTACCTCAATCCTGGCTAAAAATTTTTAGCCTGTGGTATAATTAAGAATTTGTTGTAAACTACTATTAGTAGTTAGTGTCGTTCTATATAGCGTTAGCATCCCCCTGTAAAAACCAGGCTGGTCAACAGCCATGTTTCCGGGGAACTAAGTTATGGACAATAGTTGAATTTCCTAGGGGATAGGGGGGTCGCTAATCTCAAGCACTAAAACCTAAGAGTTAAAAATCAACAAGGGGACTACCTGCGCGTAGGGCTGAGTTGTCAAATAATACTCTGGGGAAAGTACCGCCGACCAGTAACACCATAGTAGCGAAGTAACTTTGTGCTGAAAACAGCCTAAATCAGGCTAACCATAGAAAGATACAGCACCTCTGTCTTTCTTCCCCAGTAGGGTAAGGCAAATTCATGAGCCATAAAATTGTAATCGGCCAGCTAAATCTAGTGGTTTCCCAACTCCCATGAGGTTGACATGAAAGTTAGAGCATCAGTGAAGAAAATTTGTGAAAAATGTCGCGTCATTCGCCGTCGAGGGCGAGTGATGGTGATTTGCTCGAATCCCAAACATAAGCAAAGACAAGGATAGTGATGATGAAGGTAGTGAAGTGCGTCAGAGAGGCAGAATGCACGCAGATTCAATGATTATTAATTGGTCTGGCGCACCCTACCCATATTAACTGTTGATGTCTATTGTACACAGAGGGAAGAAAAGCAAAGTAGCGGGAAAGCTAAATTAAGTATCCCACTAACCCAAGCCAGTGATACCCTCGTCAAACGCACTTAATGGCTGTTATGATGGCCGCGCGAGGCGGCTCAGTCACTAAGCTAGGAAGTGTGAAGTTAGCCTTCACGGTCTGATCACTGGCAGGATTAAATAGAACAACTCGGCACTGTAATTAATTTTGGCACAGCACGATTATTAGGGAGAAAAAAACGTGGCACGGATAGCCGGAGTAGACCTTCCACGCGATAAGCGTGTTGAGATTGGTCTGACCTATATCTACGGAATTGGATTATCTCGCTCCAAAGAAATCTTAGCGGAGACGGGTGTCAACCCCGACACTCGGGTTAAGGATTTAACTGATGCGGACGTAGCAGCTTTACGTTCTGTAATCCAAACTAACTACCAAGTAGAAGGAGACCTGCGGCGCTTAGAAGCGATGAGCATCAAGCGTTTAATGGATATTGGTACTTATCGTGGTCGTCGTCACCGAATGGGATTACCGGTTCGGGGTCAGCGGACGAGGACGAATGCCAGAACCCGGCGTGGAGTTCGCCGAACTGTAGCAGGTAAGAAAAAAGCCGCCTCCAAGAAATAGTCTATGGAGAGGCTTTCCATGGGCCAACTGTATTAATCAATTATTCAGTAGGCAAGTTAATCAACTCAATAGGTCGTTAAAGAGACAACTATGGCGCGACAAACTAAAAAAACTGGACCAAAAAAGCAAAAACGGAATGTCCCCAACGGGGTAGCTTACATTCAGTCTACGTTCAACAACACAATTGTTAGTATTACGGATCAAAATGGGGAAGTAATATCTTGGGCTTCCGCCGGGTCTACAGGATTTAAGGGAGCGAAAAAAGGAACTCCCTTTGCAGCCCAAACAGCGGCTGAAAGTGCTGGCCGTCGAGCGTCCGACCAAGGTATGCGCCAAATTGAAGTAATGGTCAGCGGTCCTGGATCAGGTCGAGAAACAGCAATTAGGGCATTGCAGGGAGCGGGACTAGAAATTACTCTCATTCGTGATGTCACCCCAATTCCTCACAATGGTTGTCGTCCCCCCAAACGTCGTAGGGTGTAAAAAAGCCTGGTGGCGTGCGCCCAAACTAAAGCCGTAACAGGTTTTGAAAAATGAGAAGTTACATCCCCGATACTTTTCATTTTTCATTGGTAATGGGTTAGGTCTAATTTTTGGGGTAAGAGTCGAACGGAGGTCAATCGGTGGCGCAGTTTAAGATTGAGTGTATTGAATCCAATATAAGCACTGACCGTAGTCAGTATGGCAAATTTGTCCTGGGACCGTTAGATCGTGGCCAGGGAATAACCGTTGGAAATGCACTAAGGCGGGTGCTGCTGTCAAATTTAGAAGGGACTGCCATTACAGCGGTCCGAATTGCTGGCGTTAACCACGAATTTGCAACGATTGAAGGGGTTCGGGAAGATGTCCTAGAGATCATGCTGAATTTGAAAGAAGCAGTTCTCAAAAGCCATACCTATCAGAAGCAAATTGGCCGTCTCTTGGTGCAAGGTCCAGCAACCGTAACAGTCGGCCATTTTGATTTACCCTCGGAAGTGGAGGTGGTCAATAAAAATCAATATATTGCTACCTTATCCCCGGGGGCAACTCTGGAGATGGAATGTCAGATTGAAAAGGGGACAGGGTATCGAGCGGTTGATAGACATCGGGATGATTCTGCGGCTTTGGATTTTCTCCAAATTGATGCAATTTTCATGCCGGTACGGAAGGTAAACTACACTGTAGAAGATGCCCGCGATGGTGGATCTTTGGAGAAAGATCGGCTGACGTTGGAAATCTGGACGAGTGGCAGTTTGACTCCCCAAGAAGCGATCAGTCAAGCGGCTGCGATTTTGGTGGATCTATTCGGTGCCCTGAAAGATATCAACCTAGAATCAATTACGAGCGATCAAAGGGATGATATCGATCCTACCAGCCAGATCCCGATTGAGGAGCTACAACTTTCGGTTAGGGCTTATAACTGCCTAAAACGAGCGCAAATCAACTCGGTGGCGGACTTACGAGATTATACAGAGGAAGATCTCCTAGAGATCAAAAATTTCGGTCAAAAGTCTGCTGAAGAGGTGATCGAAGCTCTCCAAAACCGCCTAGGAATTACTTTACCTAAGGAGCGAGCAGCTAAATCTTGAGTAGGTGAGTGCCATAGAAGGTCACGGCTCGAAATGAGTTGTGAGTGCCTGTTTATGGCTGGTTTCGGAACTAAATCTAAGTAACTTATCTAAATAATTTGTCATGCGTCATCGTTGTCGTATTCATCAACTTGGTAAACCTGCGGACCAGCGAAAAGCCCTTTTGCGATCGCTGACTACCGAACTCATCCGTCATGGTCGTGTAACTACGACGAAAGCACGAGCTAAAGCTGTGCGCTCTGAAGTAGAACGGATGATTACTCTAGCTAAAGATGGAACACTCGCCTCTCGTCGCCAAGCGATGGGCTATATCTATGACAAACAACTGGTTCATGCGTTGTTTGAAGGAGCAGCCCAGCGCTATGGCTCCCGTAAAGGGGGATATACTCGCATTGTGCGAACGGTTCCTCGCCGGGGAGATAACTCGGAAATGGCAATCATTGAGCTGGTTTAAGGCGATTGTCAGGGAGCCGGTGACTCAAGCTGAACTCAAGGGAAGGCGGATTGTCAATGACTGATAAACAGCGCATTGCTCTGATTATCCAATACGATGGAACCCACTTCCACGGATGGCAACGGCAACCCAATCAGCGCACGGTTCAGGAGGACATAGAAACAGCTATTGGCAAGGTTTTAAAG
This sequence comes from Limnospira sp., assembly GCF_051859755.1. Classification (NCBI taxonomy): domain Bacteria; kingdom Bacillati; phylum Cyanobacteriota; class Cyanophyceae; order Oscillatoriales; family Sirenicapillariaceae; genus Limnospira; species Limnospira sp. The sequence continues at coordinate 14,404 of NZ_JBIMLI010000017.1, read as the reverse complement.
CAGGAGCGAGTCCCCCTCCATGCAGCAGGTCGCACGGACTCTGGAGTTCATGCAGCAGCCCAGGTGGCTCATTTTGATGCCCCAGCCCATATTCCTGCCTATCGGTGGGCAACCATTCTCAATAGCCGATTGCCAGCGGATGTCCTGATTAGGGCATCGGCTCCGGTAGCGAAGGATTGGCACGCCAGGTTTGACGCTCAATGGCGACGCTATCGCTATAGCCTTTACACGGATGCTCGACCTAACTTGTTTATCCGTCGGTTTACCTGGCACTACTATCATCAGCGGTTGGATGAAAGCCTAATGTTGGCAGCTCTCAAACCATTACTGGGCTATCACCATTTATCAGCATTCCAACGAGCTGGTTCTAGTCGCCCCCATGCTTGGGTGGATGTCCAGGATGTGCAATGTTGGCGGAGCGAAGCATTTATTCATATTGAAGTTCAAGCGAGCGGATTTCTGTATGGAATGATGCGATTACTGGTGGGGCTGCTGGTACAGGTGGGGGCGGGGGAGCGATCGCTAGAAAACTTCCAAGATATCTGGGTCAACGAACGTCGGGAAATTGTCAAATCGGCAGCCCCTCCCCAGGGGTTGTGCCTACTACGGGTAGGCTATCCGAATTTCCCCTTTACTCCTGATATCTGGTTCGATACTTTTCCTAAATTTATCCTAGGAAAAACTGAACCACAATCACCATTAACTTAGGAGAACTGCAAGATCATGATGACTAAAACCTATCTGCCGCCGGTTGACTCCATTGAACGAAAATGGTACGTCATTGACGCGGCGGATCAAAGACTGGGCCGCCTGGCTACAGAAATTGCTCAAATCATTCGTGGCAAAAATAAACCCACTTACACCCCCCACATGGATACAGGGGATTTTGTAATCGTGGTTAACGCTGACAAAGTGGCAGTAACTGGCAAAAAAGGGGAGCAAAAAATCTATCGTCGCCACTCGGGTAGACCGGGAGGGATGAAGACAGAGACTTTTGATCAACTGCAAAACCGAGTCCCGGAACGAATTATTGAGAAAGCAGTTAAGGGAATGCTCCCCAAAAATGCTTTGGGCCGCCAACTATTTACGAAGCTAAAAGTTTATTCTGGTCCGACTCATCCCCATCAGGCTCAAGATCCTGAAGTGCTGAAAATTGACACAATTCCCACAGGAGGTAAATAATGCAGGCTATAGATACAGGTAAGGCAGTTTACTGGGGTACAGGTCGCCGGAAATCAGCGATCGCTCGTGTGCGTTTAGTTCCGGGCAGTGGCCAGGTAATTATTAATGGTCGCGAGGGCGAATCGTATCTGCAATTTAACACGAGCTATCTTTCAGCTACTAAAGCACCCCTAGAAACTTTAGGGCTAGAAAATGATTACGATGTTCTGGTAAATGTCCAAGGTGGGGGTCTCACAGGTCAAGCGGAGTCCATCCGCTTAGGTGTGGCTCGTGCTTTATGCGAGTTAAGTCCTGATAATCGCCAACCACTGAAAGCAGAAGGCTATTTAACCCGTGACCCTCGCGCTAAAGAGCGGAAAAAATACGGCTTGCGGAAAGCTCGCAAGGCTCCCCAATACTCGAAACGCTAGAGAGTTTTGGCTATCAATCCAGACTCAAGCGCGATCGTGTAAACTATCCTAGACAGGGGGTGGTAATATTGCCCATCCCCAGGTGGGTGCAGAATCTCAATTTATTAGGTTTTGTGACTCAGCCTGTCGCGAGCCAATTATGGCTATAATAGAAAGAAAGTAAAATTTGTTGATTTTGACTTGGTAGCTTAAACCATGCCTAAACCTGATATTCATCCCGAATGGTATCCAGAAGCTGAAGTAATCTGTAACGGCGAAGTCGTTATGAAAGTTGGTTGCACACAGCCATCACTGCACGTTGATATCTGGTCTGGAATCCACCCATTCTATACTGGAACTCAAAAGATTATTGACACAGAAGGACGAGTTGAACGCTTCCTGCGTAAGTATGGCATGATTGATGAGAGTCAAGCCACAGGAACGGAAGCGGATCAATCGAAAAAATAGCCGGGTTGTCGATTGTTTGTCGTCTGTTGTCCGTAGCGTCTGACTACTGGCAACCGACCGATTTTTGGTTTCCGGTTTATCCCTAATATTTAGCAGTGTAAAATAAGTTGTAAACCACCATTAAGTAAGGGTTAATGATGGTGATGGAGGTAATGCCAACGCCTAATTATCGAATATTTAATGATGTAAATCACCCACATTTACCGATAATTTTGATGGTAAAAAGCTGCAAAATTCCGATATTTAAGATATCTTTATACCCGGGGTTCAAGACGGAGACAAAGACAATTTAAGCTAAATTATGCTTCGACAACCGACTACTAACAAGAGGCAACCGAACCGCCATGGCAGAAACTTATTTACTAGATAAACTCAAATCCGTTGAGCAAACCTTTCAGGAGTTAACTTTACGATTAGCAGATCCTGAAATTGCGACAGATCCTGATGAATTTCAACGGGTAGCCAAAACTCGGTCTTCCCTGGAAGATGTGGTTAATGCCTATCAAGATTGGAAAACAACTCAGACGGAGTTAGCCGGGGCCAAACAAATCCTCCGAGAGACGGGGAATGATCCTGAACTCAAGGAAATGAAAGAAATGGCAGCTTTGGAGGTAGAAGAACTAACCACGAAGTTGCAAGAGTTGGAAACACGCCTGAAAATTCTCCTGCTACCCCAAGATCCTAATGATGATAAAAATATCATGTTAGAGATTAGGGCAGGTACTGGCGGCGATGAAGCGAGTATTTGGGCGGGGGATTTGGTGCGGATGTATTCCCGCTATGCTGAAACTAAAGGTTGGCGGGTAAGGCTACTGAGTGAGTCCCTGGCTGATATGGGGGGATTTAAAGAGGCGATTCTGGAAATTCAAGGCGCGCGCGTTTATAGTCAGCTTAAATTTGAAGCGGGAGTTCATCGAGTCCAACGAGTTCCTGTAACGGAAGCAGGTGGGAGGGTTCATACTTCCACAGCAACGGTGGCAATTATGCCAGAAGTTGATGATGTGGAAGTGCAAATAGACCCGAAAGATATTGAGATGACTACGGCTAGATCCGGAGGTGCAGGTGGTCAGAACGTAAACAAGGTGGAAACGGCAGTTGATTTGTTCCACAAACCGACGGGTATTCGGGTATTCTGTACGGAAGAACGCAGTCAGCTAAAAAACCGGGAACGGGCTATGCAGATTTTGCGGGCTAAGTTATACGAAGCTAAACTGCGGGAACAACAGGATGCTGTGACTTCCATGCGGCGATCGCAGGTGGGGACAGGTTCAAGGTCGGAAAAAATCCGCACCTATAACTATAAGGATAATCGGGTGACAGACCATCGTCTGGGTCATAATTTCTCGTTAGCCCCAGTATTAGAAGGGGGAATAGGAGATTTGATCCAAGCGTGTATCATTCAAGATCAACAGGAACGATTGGCACAATTAGCAGAATCAACTGCTCCTGCATCTGTATAATAATGGCGATCGCTATTTTATGATTGGGGAAAGAAACCGGGTTGATGTGAGAGTTTTTCGTTTCTGATCAAAGATTTAACCAAGAAACCCGGTTTCTAGTTGGGGGTTCTGCGATCGTGTTACGGGAAGCAGAGTTGAGTGGAAAAACAGCACCATTACTTCCGAGATAGCAAACAGTGCAGTCTGATGTTGAGAAATGGCTAAAAACAAACTCAAACTGATGGTAGTTGATGACGAACCCGATAACCTCGATTTGCTGTATCGGATATTTCGCCGCGAATTTCAGGTGTTTCGAGTAGATAGCCCAACGGCGGCTTTACAATTACTGGAAACTGAAGGGGAAATGGCGATCATAATTTCCGATCAGAGTATGCCAGAAATGACCGGACTTGAGTTCCTCAGTAAAACTGTGGCCCGTTTTCCCGACACAATTCGGATTTTGCTGAGTGGATACTCCCCAGAAACCCTAGAAGCATCCGGCGAAAATTTAGAGGCGGCGCAATTGTTTCAGTGTATTACTAAACCGTGGGACCCCACAGTGTTTGAGGCTACCATTAAAGATGCTAAAGCAGTTTACCAGCAGCGACAAGGTGCAGAAAATCCATAAACAACCAAGGCCTAATTTGATCACGTTTGGCCATGACTCCAGAAATGGTTGATTTTTGTTAAGATCCAATGCGGGTATGTAATTTTTGGCTTTGATGACAGTGTAGGGGGGTGATGCCATATCTTTCCAGGAAATGGATCTACGGTCGAACCTATCCTTACACGATTTCCTGACCCCACCCTTGAACATATTTTCGTCCTAGGAGACTGTTGATGCTGCGACTAGAACATATTAGCAAAATCTATCCCACAGGTACTATTCTTAAAGATATTAACTGGGAAGTTAAACCGGGCGATCGCATTGGTTTAGTGGGGGTAAATGGGGCGGGAAAGTCTACCCAACTTAAAATTATAGCCGGAGAAGTTGAACCCACATCCGGGGAAGTTATTAAGCCATCAAGTCTACATATCGCCTATTTAACCCAGGAATTTGAAGTTGATCCGGCGCGCACCGTCCGAGAGGAGTTTTGGAGGGTTTTTAATGAGGCTAACGCTACCCATGCAGCTTATGGTGAAGTTCAGCGAGAAATGGAAACGGCTGATCCGGATCGCCTGGATGAATTAATCCATAAATTGGATAAACTCCAACGGAAATTTGAATCCCTTGATGGCTACGGCTTAGAAGCTAAAATTGAGAAGATTTTACCAGAAATGGGGTTTGACTCGGAAGATGGCGATCGCTTAGTTAGCGCCTTTAGTGGTGGCTGGCAAATGCGTATGAGTTTAGGTAAAATTCTTCTGCAAGAACCAGATTTATTACTACTGGACGAACCGACAAACCACCTCGACCTAGAAACGATAGAATGGCTAGAAATTTACCTGAAGGGTTTAACTACCCCCATGGTAATTGTTTCCCATGACCGCGAGTTTTTAGACCGTCTCTGTACTCAAATTGTCGAAACCGAACGGGGAGTTTCTCGGACTTATTTGGGTAACTATTCCGCCTATTTGCTACAAAAGGCGGAAGCTGAGGCTGCTCAATTAAGCGCCTATGAACGTCAGCAGAAGGAACTCGAAAAACAACAGGAATTTGTCGAAAGATTTAGGGCGAGTGCCACCCGTAGTACCCAAGCAAAAAGCCGCGAAAAACAGTTAGATAAAATTGAGAAAATTGAGGCTCCTACAGCTTCTTTAAAAACGCTGAAATTCCACTTTCCAGAGGCTCCCCGTAGTGGCCGGGATGTGGTTAAAATTCAAGATTTGGTGCATACCTATGATGAGAAAATCCTGTTTTTGGGGGCAGAACTGCTAATTGAAAGAGGCGATCGCGTAGCTTTTTTGGGTCCTAATGGTTGCGGTAAATCTACCTTGCTTCGGATGATTATGGGGCTGGAAACCCCCAGCGAAGGAAGTGTATCTCTAGGAAAACATAATGTGATTCCGGGTTACTTTGAACAAAATCAAGCCGAAGCCTTAGACTTGACCAAAACAGTTATGGAAACTATCCATGATGAAGTTCCCGACTGGAAAAATGAGGAAGTTCGCACCCTCCTCGGTCGGTTTTTATTTAGTGGTGAAACTGTCTTTAAAAAAGTGGGTTCTTTGAGTGGTGGAGAAAAGGCGCGGCTGGCTTTGGCTAAAATGTTGCTCCAACCTGTGAATTTGTTGATTTTGGATGAACCAACTAATCACTTGGATATTCCGGCTAAGGAAATGATGGAATCAGCTTTACAGGAGTATGAGGGAACGGTTCTGCTGGTATCCCATGACCGTTACTTTATTTCTCAGGTGGCCAATAAAATTGTGGAAATTCGTGATGGTGAGTTTCGGGTTTATCTGGGAGATTATCACTATTATTTGGACAAGTTGGCTGAGGAAAAAGAACAGGAACGACAAGCTAAGTTAGCAGCCGAAAAAGCCGCGAAAAAAGCAGCTAAGGCGGCTAAGGCGGCTCAGAAAAAGGCAGCGGCTAAGGGTAGATAGTTTTATAAATCTGTAATTCCCCCTAGACCAATTTAGGGGGATATCAAACTCGGCTTTCGGGTGTTTATTAATTGGGTGGGGTTGAAATTATGCGATCGCTCTGTCAGGTTTCCTCGCTTGAGTACAACTGAGGTTAAGTTATGTTAAATTGGGTCTGTTGTAGTGATTTTTACCTATGGTGGCGATCGCATTGGCATCCTACACTTCTTTTAGACTCCAAGGGGGTGCAACTAAACTGCTAATTTTGTCAGCAACCATTAGTGTGTCGTAACTATCGCCATCAATTGTAAACAAAATTCCATCCACCAGCAGCCTAGGCGAATAGTCCCGCAGTAATTGAAACAAACAGGGTGAAACTTTATGAATTTCCAGTTTCAGTGTTTTCATGTCGTTGCCTCACTTGATAGTTTAATGAGCCATTAACACCTATTATAATTGATCCCTATGGTTTTGGGGGATTCTTGGGAAAGTATTAGTAATACTCAATTCGGCTATCTAAATCAGCCAATAAATTAATCATATAATCACCTCAAACCACAGTTTTCATGGTATAATAGCGTTTTCGCCTCATCAGCTATTTACTATTTCAGGCAACTGTGAAAAAAGCGTGAAAAGCGACATAATTTAATATTACGCTTCCCTGGTGGACCTGGTATTGATCAGATACAACTGTGCTGGAATTGGTAAAAGAGCGATCGTAAAGGGAACTAAACTGGGTAAACTATAGGTATTCGGAGAAGTTGGGTGCGTTACACCACCACTCATGGATCAACTCTTAAATAGGGAATTCAGGGTAGAGGTAGGTAGCGCACCATTTTTATTAAACTAGACCCCTCGTGTCATGAATACTGTCTTACTGGTTGAAGACTCCCTCACCCAAAGGGAATGTCTCTCCTACCAACTAACCTGGAGTGGTTTGGAAGTCATACCCGCCTCTGATGGCTTGGAGGCTTTAGATAAGTTACAGCAGGTGTGTCCAGATGTGATTTTGTTGGACGTGGTGATGCCTAAGCTGGACGGCTACAAAACCTGTCGTTTGATTAAATCCAACCCTGACACTCAAAATATCCCCGTTATATTTTTAACCGGAAAAGAACAAAATCTAGCCGTGTATGAAGGCATTAAACACGCCGAAGCCTATGTCAGTAAACCCTGGCGACCTAAAGAACTTTTGCAGACGATTAAATGGGTGACAGTTGCTGCTAAATCTCAACCCACAGTTAATTCTGCTCAAGCCTGGTTCAACTATTTTTTCTTAATTGTCAAGATTATTGATGTCTGTTTTATCTCTAAAGGTAAACCAGATAAGTATGCACTCCAAATAGTTAAACTTTATCAGTCGGCAATTCAAGCCCTTGAACATACCCTAACATTCAATCCTAATTATCCTCAAGCGCGTCAATATTATCGGATAATTAATCATAGATATAAACTTTTTACTAAAGAATTGCAGGCAAATCATTCCTGCCAAATATGTCACTATTTTTATGGGCAGGATGGCATCAATTGTGCAGTGCATCCTCAAGGATCAAAATCTGATAGGTGTCCTGATTGGGAATTGTAGGGGCGTAAAATTTACCAGGATTAAATTGAAAAATCCCCAAACTTAGCCCCACCAACTTTACATATTTTCTGGCAGTTGTATTAGTTCACTCATCGCTTTTTCGAGTTCGCTCATGAGAGACCTTTTATCTGTGGCTATTCTAGCATAACAATCCGGCGGTGCCAACTCCGGCTGGAAATAAATTAACTTAATCCGATTTGGACTAATGCAAATCATCAAAACTTCTATCTCTGGTTTATATCCGTCGATAATTCCCAGGATTTCCTGTAATTTATTATCCGCATTTTGGTTAAGGAGTTCAATGGCTGATTTCGGACAAAAAACAAAGTGAGGAGTTGGCTTGAGGTCAATACCTAAAGTTCCCTGTTCGCTTTCCCCTTCTAGGTGAACTCCCCAAGCTAAGGCGGCTAGTTGCGGATGGTGATTTTCCACAAAGTGATCGAGTTGTTTTTGCCAGCCATTTTGATCTACAGGGGTGGGGGTAATATTCATGGGACTAGAATTCCATTAATTTCTCAATCCATTGTATATTTATTCGTCCTAGGAGGGTATCCTAAGTTTTAGGGAATTGATGGTCACGCTTACATTTACAGTTACGCGGTTGCCCCAAATATTGATACTCCGCTTAGATGCTTGAGTATTTAACATAAAAAACCATAACTCATTCCCATTTCTATAACTCAACCGGAAAATTACGCCCACTAATTGTCCGGATCTATAGAGTGCAAGTTGAAAACGGAATTCAGCGCGATCGCTATTCTGTTTAGCTATTTAAACTTACCCATTTTGCACCCATGAGTTTTACTGCCTTTGAATTTGAAGACGTTAATTTTAATCCGGATCTTCAGTCAGATACTACGGGAATTTCTCCTGATCCGATTTCCACAGCAACTGGTATTCAGGCGCAAAATTCCATAACTGTCTTAACTAATGGTCAAATTTCATCAGAACCCACTGATAACTCGGATTTTATCCTAGGTACAGAATTCGATGATATCATCTTTGCTTTAGGGGGAGATGATACTATCTATGGTTTAGATGGCGATGATATTCTTGGTGGAAATGAAGGTAATGATTTCTTACATGGAAATCAGGGTAATGATACCCTCTATGGCGGTCAGGGGGATGATACCCTTAGAGGTGGTAAAGGCAATGATGTGCTATTTGGTGATCTGGGTGATGACCTCTTATTTGGCGATCGCGACAATGATACATTATTTGGAAATCAAGGTAATGATACCCTCTATGGCGGTCAAGGGGATGATCTCCTCTACGGTGGTCAAGGGGATGACTTATTATTTGGCGATCGCGGAAATGATACATTAATTGGCGATCAGGGTTCTGATACTCTCACAGGTGGAGAAGGAAATAACTGGTTTTATCTGGGTTTGAATACGGGAGGATTTACCCCTGACCGCAGCAATTTTATTATGGATTTTGATATTAATAAAGACTCTATTGGTTTATTAGATAATCTTACTTTTGCATCTTTAAATATTTATCAAGGTGCCGGTATATATGCGACCGATACAATTATTCAAGACCGCGCTACTAATGAGTTTTTGGCGATTATTAAAAATGTAAATAGCGATGGTTTCAAGGCTACCATCTTCCCTTCAGATGAACCTACACCGACACCGGAACCCACACCAGAATCGACAGTTTTACCAACTCCTGAACCGACTCCTGAGCCGACTCCTGAACCCGAACCAACTCCTGAACCAGAACCGGAGCCGGAACCTGAACCTACTCCTGAACCGGAGCCGGAACCTGAACCTACTCCTGAACCAACTCCCGAACCAGAACCGGAGCTGGAGCCAGAACCAGAGCCGGAACCCGAACCCGAACCGACTCCTGAACCGGAGCCGGAACCTGAACCCGAACCAGAACCGGAGCCGGAACCTGAACCAACTCCTGAACCCGAACCCGAACCGACTCCTGAACCGGAGCCGGAACCTGAACCCGAACCATTACCGGAACCTGAACCCGAACCATTACCGGAGCCGGAACCGACTCCTGAACCGGAACCAACTCCAGAACCCGAACCCGAACCGACTCCTGAACCAACTCCAGAACCGGAACCAACTCCAGAACCGGAACCGGAACCCGAACCCGAACCAACTCCAGAACCCGAACCCGAACCGACTCCTGAACCAACTCCAGAACCGGAACCAACTCCAGAACCGGAACCGGAACCCGAACCCGAACCGACTCCTGAACCAACTCCCGAACCAGAACCGGAGCTGGAGCCAGAACCAGAGCCGGAACCCGAACCCGAACCGACTCCTGAACCGGAGCCGGAACCGGAGCCGGAACCAGAACCGGAACCCGAACTTGCAGTTGTAGGGTTTACTATGGAGGAAATAGAAGTTGTTGAAAGTGACGGTAATATTATAATTACAGTCGAAAGAACAGGAGACACAAGTAGTACAGTAACTGTAGATTATGCGACAGTAGATGATACAGCGATCGCCGGAGAAGATTACATCGCTAGTAGCGGAACCCTAATTTTTTCTCCAGGTGAAACCATCCAAAATATTGACATCCAGATTATCGACGATAATCAAGTAGAAGATACGGAACAATTTAGGATTGTGCTGAGTAATCCTACTGGTGGTTTAACTTTAGGCGATCGCGATTCAATAATCTTGAGTATTATTGATGACGATGTAGAGCCGTCAGTTATCGAATTTAGTGATGCCGTTTTCAGTGTTAATGAAGATGGTACACCTATCTCCGAAATTACGGTAATACGAACTGGTGAAAGTATTGGCGAAATTAGTGTTGATGTCATCCAAACTGATGGAACAGCTACCGCTGGGGAAGACTATATTAATACTCCCATTACCATCACTTTTGCCGATGGAGATACCACACCGAAAACCGTCACAATTCCTATTATTGATGATGACATCTTTGAACCAACAGAAACCGTGATTCTGAGTCTGAGTAACCTGACAGGAAGTGCGAACTTGGGAACCCAAGAAACCGCTACTCTGTTCATTGTTGATAATGACTCTACCAATAACTTACAACTTGAAAGCGCAACCTATCTAGGAACACCTGGAAATGATAGTGCTAATGCGGCGGTTATTTCTCCTGTAGATTCGGCTATTATCATTGCTGGAAACTTTGACGGTGTGGGTCAGATTAAACGCTTGGAGGATGGAAATACAGAACCTTTATCAATTACCAACTTAGGAGGAAATGTCCGACATCTTGATGTAGACCGAGACAGTGGAGAAATCGTGGCTGTGGGTGATTTTGGCATTCGGGTTTATGATAGTACGGCGGCAAATATCTTGTGGTCAGACACGGGAATTTTTGACCGAGTTTCTATTGCTAACAATGGTACTATTGCTACCCTAACTAATAGTAGCGATACGGTGACTCTGTGGAGTTCGACAGGAACCCAACTGGCTACTACTACCCTGACCGGAACTGATATCCGTCCCGCAGATATTGCTATTGACCCCAATGGCGATCGCATTTTTGTCACCGGATTTAATCAAGTCACTAGCAACTTACAAACCCCATTTTTACGCGCCTTTGATACCGGATTAAATCAACTCTGGAATACCTGGGATTATAGCGCCTCTCAAATCACCGGACAGAATTTAGGTGCTGATACCCGTGGAGAACGAATTACCTTTGGACAAGATGGCGGACTCTATTTCCTCGGAAAAACCGATGGCGGAAATAACGTCTTTCAAAGGGATGGTCAAGACATCACCCAAAACCTATCAACTATGGTGAATGTTGATCAATTTAATAGCTTTTCTGGCGCGGGTGCTGGTTCCTTTACTTTTCATGCTAAAATAGATCCCAATAACGGAGATATCGAACGCGGTCAATTTATTGTTACCCGCACTGCCACTGGTGCTAATAGTTTTAACCCCAGCTCTATTACCGCTGATGAATTTGGACAGGTCTATATTGGTGGTTCTTCCGCATTCCAACTCCAAAATCGCGGTGATAAAACTATTAACGGTCAACCAGTAGGAAACTACACCTTGGGAGAAATGGCGGTTTTGGGACTTTCTCCAGATTATACAATCAGGAGATTCTGGAATCCACTAACCCAACCTGGTGACAATGGCTCAAGAGGAACTGTTAATGCTTTTACGGTTCGCAATGGTCAAGCCGTGATTTTTGGCACAGTTACTCAACCTGAGGTTTTCACGACTCCCACAGCTATTAACCCTAATGCTTTGGGTGGAAATGATACCTACTTAGCTACCTGGAGGGTTTAGTATAGAGTAGGTAAAATTGGGGGAAAATGAGGTGATGTCAGCACTATTAATTAATGTCTGACACCCTCATGATTTAACCCTAATCTGATTGAAGTAACAAACAGATAAAGCCTTAAATGAGAGGTAAATTTAGCTGGTATAAACCAGGTTTTTGTCTGGCTAAACTAGCCCATCAGTTTTGCCGATGAGATGTTGACAAATTACCTAAAATGTGATATATAGGGTTTGTGCTTGTGTGAGCATAAGTTGATTGAAAAAGCGATCGCATCTCATAGTCAACAATTCCCCCATAGCTTAGGCTTGATATGGGGGGGTTGATCATCTCCCAGAGGGATATGGTTAGTAAAATTATTAATTAATTTCCCGGTTGTCCCTTGCCTTTGGAGAATCGAGTTATAATCGAGTTGAGGCTGTAGAGTTTTGACTATCTAAAGAGTGATGGAAGATAAACTACTACGGGGATTAAAAGTACGGTTAGCGGCAATTTTCTGATAATATTCACGCTCGCGCGCAGTAAGTTCATCAGGTGGCACCACCAATAACTTGACAAACTGATCACCACGTCCGCCGCCCTTTGGTTTCGGCCAACCTTTCCCCCTCAGTCGGAGAGACTGTCCAGACCGAAGCCCAGGGGGAATATTCATTTTGACCATACCATCAGGAGTAGGAACCTGAATAGAGGCTCCCAAAACCAACTCATCGGGAGTTATGGGAATTTCGCAGATCAGATTATCGCCATCCAACTTAAAAAAATTGTGGGGTTGAATATCGACAATCAAATATAAATCTCCCCGTTGCTGGGTATAGGGATCAACCTGTCCTTGTCCCCGTATTCTAATCTTACTTCCCGGCTTCACCCCTGGCGGAATGGAAACCTCACCACCAGCCATACGGCGCTGAGTACCGTGGAAGGCTTCACTAAGAGTCAATGTCACCTTAGTCTCAAGATTAGAACCACCCGGAGAGGAAGAGGAAGAAGTAAAATCCTCAAATCCACCATAACCGGGTGATTTGGACTGATTGGTGCGATAGGAATAGCGACTACCAGCGCCCCCAGGACTTCCCGCCGCGCGTCCTAATAGACTATTGATAAACTCATCAAAACTAGCAAACTGGCTAAAATCAAACCCACTGACATCAGGATTATTAGCACTATTAGTAGTTCCCGACCAACCGGAGTTTCCGGCTTGATGCCAATATTGACCAAAGCGATCGTACTTTTGGCGTTTTTCGGGGTCAGAGAGTACCTCATAAGCCTCATTAACCTCCTTAAAGCGGGTCTCCGCAGCCTTATTACCGGGATTCATATCTGGGTGATATTTACGAGCCAATCGGCGATAGGCTTTTTTAATCTCATCGGCGCTAGAATTTTTAGTTAAGCCGAGAACCGAATAGTAATCTTTATAATCTGTCGTCGGCATTATCTACTCTCCTACTGTTCTCATTTCGTGCTTTTGGGTGCGTCCGCACAATAACTTGGGTCTGAAAATTCACTCTAATTCGATCCAGCCTAGCAGAGTTACGTCCTGTTAGCAAATTAACTGAATATTGCTTGACAATACTCAACAATCAGTCTAAGCTAGATAAGTACACAACAAGCGAGCTAAATGCCGAAATATACATCACCGAGTGAAACGGCTCAATACTTTGGTGTATGTTTACATACTTTAAGAAGATGGGAAAAAAACGGCAAAATTCAAGCGCTCAGGACACCATCAGGGCAGAGACGATATGATATTGCCTCCTACACGGTCTCATCAAACGAGAGAACGCAACGGGCAATTATCGCTTATGCCCGCGTTTCAAGTCGCGGACAAAAAGCAGACCTCGCGCGCCAAGTTGCAAAGTTACTCGAGGTCTACCCCAACGCCGAGCTCGTCACTGATATCGCCAGTGGTCTTAATTTCCAAAGAAAAGGACTTAGAGCCATTTGGGAGCGAGTCCGTAAAGGCGATGTCGGATTTATAGCATTAGTCAAGGTGGTTAGGACGCAGCTTTGAGAACGGAATCCATGGCATCATGGAGAGAATCAAACTGCTCAATACAATGGCGAATGCGGGCTTTCAACCACGACCAACATTTCTCTATCTTGTTGAGGTCTGGCGAATAAGGTGGTAGATAGAGCAAACGGCATTGAGCCGCCTCCACTAGCTCAGGAATCCGTCCCCCTTTATGAAACGTTGCATTGTCTAGCACTAGAGTCTGACCTGGCTTCAGTGTTGGAATTAAGATGAACTCCAACCACAACTCAAACACTGTCCGATTACAACAACCCTCAAAGCTAAAGGGGGCTAAGAGTTGTTGATGACACCATGCCGCAATCATGCTCACCCTGCCCTGCCTCTTCCCGGATTTGAGGGCATGGAAGCGTTGTCCTTCCTCACAGTAACCATAAGGATAATCCGAGTCTTGACTATTGATGCCAGCTTCATCGAGGTAAACCAACTCTTCCGGCTCCATATGTTGAATCTGAGCAATAAACGCCTCTCGCTGTTGCTTCCAACGTTCTTGGTAGCCGTAAGTTTTTTTCTGGTGAAGCCAATTTTCTTCAAGGCTCTG
>NZ_JBIMLI010000016.1:28642-52040 GCF_051859755.1 Limnospira sp. | reverse complement strand
CTGTTACCTTAACGGGTAATAGTGCTATCGTCGCATTGTCAGGCAATAGCCGGATAAATGTCGCGTAAATGTATCAGACCCTCTCCCTATGCCAGTGTTTTGCCCAGGGGATACTCCTGGCCGCGTGCTGTTTAAAAACTTATTATTGTTTGATAATAATATGGCTTATGATCGGAGATAGCAAAGTGCGCGGAAAATGGGTTATAGGGTGGAAACTTGGGATTGTTACCTATTACCTATTCAAATCTTGCATCAAGTGTTAAACGCGCCCTTAAAGCCTTGGTCTGATTGAGTAGAGAGGTGCACTGAAAATGACCCCAGAACCATCTGTACAATCTGAGTTGACAGGTAAACATGGAAATCTCATGAATGAATGCCAACAACTTCAAGAATTAATGGCGGGGATTTCTGGGGTATTTTATCAATATCTATTGTCTGCTGATGGTAGTGAAAAATATACCTATATTATTGGCAATTTTAGAGATATTTATGGGGTAGAATTAGATGATTTTTGCATCAATTCGGACAACATTTTTGGATTAAAAAAAAAGGGCGATCGCCAAAATTTTTATAAGTCTATTTATGATTGTGCAGCCAGTTTAAAAACTTGGTCTAGACATTGGCAATATACCACCCCAGATGGCCAATGGAAATTGCTATATGCCAGTGCCAAGCCCGAGAGAAAACCTAATCACGATATTGTCTTGAATGGCTTTATTTTTGATACGGAAATGGCTGGGGACTATCATGATGGTAATAATCCCGCAAAATTGCCAGCTATTATTACCTCGAAATTTACTCATATTTTCAATTTCAGACAGCACAGGTTACTGGCTTCTCTACAAAAACGTTTAGCTGAATGGTGGCATCATAGAAATCAAATCGATCACCTATTTAACCATACCGTTGACCTGGTGGCAATTCTCAACCTGGAAGGTAACTTTAAGTTTCTTAATTCCGCCTGGGAAATTAGCTTAGGCTATGATTTTAATGAACTGATAGATAGTTCTTTTATGAGTTTGGTATATGAGCCAGACCAAACCATAACTTTTCAGGAATTTAATGCTATACATTATGGCAAAACTCGTCAGTTTGAAAATCGACTTTTATCTAAAGATGGCTCCTATCAATGGTGGTCCTGGACTTTTGTGCCTGTGTTCGAGTCGGGGTCTATTTATGGAGTAGGTAGAGATATTACTGAACAAAAAGCGATCGCCGATAATTTCAAGGCTGTTGAAGATAAGTTCCGAAGGATTATCGATTTTACCTATGATTGGGAATATTGGATTAATCCTCAACAGGAAATTGTATATGTTTCTCCCTCCTGTGAACGCATAACTGGCTACTCGGTCAAGGAGTTTATGCAAGACCCTAGCCTATTGGCAAAAATTATTCATCCTGAAGATCGCGATCGCATAATTCCTTATTTATATGAAAATGTCTGCGATCGTAATAACCAGGAAATAGATTTTCGTATGATCACCCGCGATCAACAAGTGCGTTGGATTGGTCATAACTATCAGCCTATCTATGATGCAGCCGGACAGTATCAGGGAAAACGGGTTAGTAACCGAGATATTACTCAACGTAAACAGAAAGAAACTGAAGCCTTGCGAGTAGCTGAAAACCTGGAAATGGCGCAGCGTATTGCTCATATAGGTAATTGGGAATATGATGTTGTTACTCAAAAAATTACTTGTTCTGATGAATTTTTGCAGATTTTGGGTTTGGTCAAAGACCAAGATTGTTTAACCTTTGAGGAATTACTAAAACTTATTCATCCTGACGATCGCGACAATTGGCTAAACCAAGTTGAGAGAGCTTTAGCTACCGGAAAATCCTACGAAATTGACCACCGTATTGTTAGACCTGATGGCATTCGTTATATTCAAGGTCGCGGGGAGGCGGTTCGTAACCAAGTCGGACAGGTACTGCGCCTATTTGAAATTGCTATGGATATTACCGATCGCAAAAACTCTGAGCAAATTTTGCGCGATCGTGAGCAGTTCCTCTCTAGTATTTATGATGGAATTGAACAAGCAATTTTTGTCGTTGATGTTACCCAAGATGGAGACTTTCAGTTTGTGGGATGGAACCCCGCATCCGAAAAAATTACTGGCATCAAATCTAGGGATATTATCGGTAAAAAACCCGAAGATATGTTTTTAGATGAATATGCTAAAGCTATCCGCTGTCACTATGAAACTTGTTGGCTGAAAAAGTCATCATTACAGTATGAGGAATATTTGAATTTTGGTCAAAATAAATTTTTTTTTCTCACTACTCTTAATCCTATTATAGACGATTCGGGAAGAGTTAACCGAATTATTGGCACAGCTTTTGATATTAGCAGCCTTAAAAAAACTGAGGAAAATTTAAGAATTTCCGAAGCACAACTGCGAGAACTAGCAGAAAGAGAAGCACTCGAAAATTGTCTATCTGGGTTGATTCGTAACTCCCTGGATACAGATACTATTTTGGCAACTGCTGTCGCTGAAATTAGGCGTGTATTAAATATAGATCGCACCTATTTTGTCTGGTATAGAAGCGACTTAGATACCCCTGAATGGGAAGTTCGCAAAGAAGCCAAAATTGACTCTATCACGAGTATTTCTGAACTTTACCCCGGCGATGCTTTGCGTCCAGTTAGCAAATATATCCGATCTGGAGAAATGATGCGAATTGATGATATTGCCACCTGTCCGACTCCCACTATTCGCAATTTCTTTTTGGTGTTAGAATGCCGTTCTGTTTTGATTTTACCCATTCAGACACAACAAGACACTAAAGGAGCTTTAGTCCTAGCACATTGTCAGGATATCCATAATTGGACTCATTCAGAAGTCGCGCTATTAGAAGCGATCGCTAATCAATTAGTCATTGCTCTGAACCAAGCAGAACTCTACGCCGCCACCCAGGAAGCCGCCAGAGTAGCACAAGCGCAAACTGAAACCCTAGAAGCTACATTAAACCAACTTCAACAAGCACAAGTTCAATTAGTGCAATCCGAAAAAATGTCTAGCCTAGGGCAAATGGTAGCAGGTTTGGCTCATGAAATCAACAACCCAGTCAGCTTTATTTACGGCAATATTACCCATGCTAAAGAATATACCAGAGATTTATTAGGACTAATTGAACTATATCAAAAGCATTGCCCCCAAGCACACCCGGAAATCACCGAAGAAATAGAAACTATTGATTTTCAATTTTTAATAGAAGATTTGCCGCGTCTATTTAAATCAATGACTTTGGGAGCAGATCGGATTCGAGATATTATTAAATCCCTGCGAACTTTTGCGAGGCTGGATGAATCGGAAGTTAAATATATTAACCTACATGAAAACCTCGACAGTACCTTGATGATTCTTGATAATCGTCTGAAAGAAAAACCATTACATCCCGCGATTCAAGTCCATAAACAATATGGAGATATTCCCCAGATTGAATGTTGTGCTGGACAGCTTAATCAGGTGTTTCTCAACCTAATCAATAATGCTATTGATGCTATTTGCGATCGCTACAAAAAACAGACCCAGGAACAAATTATCAACGAGCCAGGTATGATTTGGATCAGCACCATGCTAACCGAGCAAAAAACCGTCCAAATTCGCATTGCTGATAACGGTATTGGTATCAGTCAGGAAATCATCTCCAAAGTCTTTGACCCTTTCTACACCACCAAACCCGTGGGTTCAGGAACAGGTTTAGGACTATCCACCAGCTATCAAATTATCGTCGAAAAACACGGAGGAACCCTGCGTTGTGTTTCCCAAGAGTCTGTGGGAAGCGAGTTTGTTATTGAAATACCCCTAAAACTTCCCCAAAACTCTTCCTCAACTTCATGATCACTCCGACTTTGTAGGTTGGGTGAAACCAAGTGTAACCCAACTAAAGACTTGGTAGAGACTTTGTAGGTTGGGTGAAACCAAGTGTAACCCAACTAAAGACTTTGTAGGTTGGGTGAAACCAAGTGTAACCTAACCAGAGACTTTGTAGGTTGGGTGAAACCAAGTGTAACCTAACTAAAGACTTGGTAGAGACTTTGTAGGTTGGGTGAAACCAAGTGTAACCCAACCAGAGTCAGCAAAGCGATCGGCTAAATTCCCCAAAAAATAGCAGCAGATTATCTATCACCATCCATCAACTCTGCTGCTACCCCCCAAATTAATTAATCAGTGGTGACAATTGCAACCCTTATGACCGCAACCATCCCCATTAGGATGGCCATTAGCACAGGCTTCGCTACAGTAATATTGGCCATTTTTGGCGATCGCTTTTGTCGTATCCACAATACACAGACAGGACTCGCAGGCGCATTTCATTTGAGTTACCGTGGTCATCAGAACTTCTCCTCAAGATATAATAGACTTATGCTTGAACAAGCTTTCATAGTAACTACTATAACATCTGAACAGACTTTCAGATATATGTATCTGGAAGTTTAATAATTTCTTTAGAATTGAGATTAATCCCCCACAGTCAAACCCCCACATCACAATATGTCTGACACCCTTGATAGCAATCCCCATCACCACGACCACCAGCCCCTCGCCCCAGAGAAAATTTTGAGCATGGAAAAGGCCCAACGGATGGCAGAATTTTTTAGTACCCTAGGAGACCCCAACCGCTGGCGTATCTTGTCAGCACTAGCCCTGAAAGAAATGCGTGTGCGAGACCTAGCCGCCGCCGTTGACATGACCGAATCCGCCGTATCCCACCAACTGAGAATTCTGAGGACCATGCGCTTTGTCAGTTATCAGAAAAGGGGACGCAATGTAGTCTATGGTCTCAAAGACCATCATATTTTCAACCTTTATCGGGATGTATCCGAACATCTCGATGAACCCGAAGATCACCCGTGAAAATCAACCGCCAATTCTGTTTCCGGAGGACCACCAATTTATAAAACCGCAATTTTACCATACAAGCGAAAAATATGCAATAACTTTCACAAAAAGCCAGCAATTCTCATTATGGAAATTTTGCCCCAGCTTATTGAGAATCATCTCAAGAGCGATTCTTGAAAGCCCCATTCTTTCGTTCAAGATTGGGCATCATCGGGCATCTTGGACAGGATGCGGGTCAAAATGAGAATTGCTGACAAAAAGCCATCCTCGGCTACCTTAAAGAATGGGGCTTTGTACCCCATTTTTTGATAAAATGGCTAGGAGTGTGACAGGTTCGGGAATATAAACTCCACCTCTGGCTAGGAGTGTGGGAGTAATTGGTCTGAACAATTTAGCAATTTTGCTTTAAAAATCGCCGAAACTGATCAATCTGTCACAGTTTTTGGGTGAACAGCTCAGTATTGTTAAGGGAGAAATAACGAATGTACAGTCCAACTGGAACTGGTGTTGCTATGAGGACAGGAGCGGCGGGCCGTATCTTTGTCTTTGAAGTCGAAGGGATGCGTCAGGGACAGAACACTGACAACTTTAACTATCCCATTCGTCGCAGTGGCACAGTCTACCTCACCGTTCCCTACGAACGCATGAACCAGGAGATGCGTCGCCTATCTAAAATGGGGGCCAAGATTGTCAATATCTACCCTGCTGGCGAAACCCCTCCGGTTCGGACTCAAGCGGCACCAGAAAATGGACAACAGAGCCAATCATCTGGAACCCAAACCCCTACTATGACTCAAGCGAAAGCCAAAACAGATATTCCTGTTAACATTTACAAGCCCAAAAATCCATATATCGGCAAATGCCTGTCTAACGAAGAGTTAGTTAGGGAAGGTGGAACCGGGACTGTTCGCCATTTGATTTTTGATATCAGTGGCGGCGACTTGCGCTATCTCGAAGGTCAGAGTATT
This sequence comes from Limnospira sp., assembly GCF_051859755.1. Classification (NCBI taxonomy): domain Bacteria; kingdom Bacillati; phylum Cyanobacteriota; class Cyanophyceae; order Oscillatoriales; family Sirenicapillariaceae; genus Limnospira; species Limnospira sp. Next base: position 46,225 of record NZ_JBIMLI010000016.1, on the reverse strand, counting down.
GGTATTATTCCGCCAGGAACTGACAACAATGGCAAACCCCATAAACTCAGGCTGTATTCGATCGCCTCTACCCGTCATGGCGACCATGTAGATGATAAAACAGTTTCCCTATGTGTTCGTCAGTTGGAATATAAACACCCAGAAACCGGGGAAACCGTCTATGGAGTTTGCTCAACTTATCTGTGCAACCTGGAAGCTGGGGCTGATGTGGCTATTACTGGCCCGGTCGGTAAAGAAATGCTGCTCCCAGAGGATGAGGATGCCACTATCATTATGATGGCAACGGGTACGGGAATTGCGCCTTTCCGGGCATTCCTGTGGCGGATGTTTAAGGAACAGCACGAAGATTACAAGTTCAAAGGCTTGGCTTGGCTGTTCTTTGGCATTCCTTACAGCCCCAACATCCTCTATCAACAGGAACTTGAAGAATTACAGCAACAGTTCCCTGAAAACTTCCGCCTGACATTAGCCATTAGTCGGGAACAACAAAACCCAGAAGGTGGCAAAATGTATATCCAGGATCGGATTAAGGAAAATGCCGATCAGTTATGGGAATTGATCCAAAAACCCAACACCCATACTTATATTTGCGGTCTCAAAGGTATGGAAGGCGGCATTGATGAGGGAATGTCGGCCGCAGCAGGTAAGTTTGATGTTGACTGGTCTGATTATCAGAAGCAACTCAAGAAAAAGCACCGTTGGCACGTTGAAACCTACTAGGACATCAACTTAACCATTTGACTGGCGGGCGTGGCTCTTGAGTCGCGCCCTTTTTGTGGCTGGATTGGACTGATTGGACTGCTCTCGGCAATTATCATCAAAAAATCGCGATCGCTCCTCGAAACCTCAGAGACAAGGCAGCCCAGAGACAAGGCCTGCCTTGTGGGAATCTTAGTCAATCAGTTGATTTCCGCGTTTGTACTGCTGATAGGCTGCAAAGAATAGTCCCGCTAATGTCACCAGGATTAAGCCTAAGACGATCCCCGAAAGTAATGGTTCAATCACGTTGAAACTCCTTGATGTTAAGTTTTGATCGTTATGGTCGAAAGGGAAGTCGCCTTCCCCAACTCCAATTCCAAACCGTACTTGAGACTTTCACCTCATACGGCTCCTGATGTAGATACCCTTCATTGTCACTAGGAACAGGGTTACGAACCCCCGCTTTATGATTCCAACTTTGGGAGCTTGGCATACAACTCGTAGTCTTTAAACTCGCTCTCGTCATATTACTCCTACTTGTCGCAGTCTCTATATCTACACCGTGACTAGTGGGCATATCCTAATCATTACAATTAGGCATTGGCTTTCAGTCACATCCTTTCCCCTCAATGGTATACGCTTACACTTTTCACTACTCCTTGTGAGTAATATTGCTCACTTTTTTGATAAGGAGAACCAATGAGGAGTTTAAACGTTCCGTTTATATGGGCATTCCATCTTTAGACTTGTCCTCTCCACCGGGGTACTTAAAAAGGTCTGTGTAGGTGTTTTATGCAAAACCCTACTTTTCCCCTTGCTCTTTTGAGCGCAGCGTGGCAACCTATTACGCTGCTAAATCATTACGATGGTTCAAGCCGGACATTCGGTTTCCCTAATCATGGATGGTTGGCAGTGGTCGCATTTGGTAGTAGGTTCTACCTCACGCCTTCCGTTCCCCGCTTCAATCCCAGAATCGTGTATCCTGAAATTGGGGGTGGCTATCGCCTTTACTCTCTACTCCCTGATTTCTCAGTTTGTTTATGACCTTGAGTCCCCTGCCTTGCTCAGATTTCTCCAAGCGTCGGGACATATAAACAGTTATGGGATGGTCAGGATACGAGTCCCTTATATTCCACCAAGGGGTGGAAGTCCCACTAGGAGGCTATTTCGGGCATTGCATCCCTATTTCACTCCTAAACGTCTCGCACGCATGATTGGATTTTACCATGAATCCGACTTGATGAGTATGTCGTCAGGGAAATTTGGCATGGTCTGGGGTTTGACCGTATATTCATTATTGAGTTGCGAATCTTTTGGGGTATTGTACCTTATTGTCCTAAGATGTAAAGCAAATCTTGGATTAAATTCTGGCTCTGTCTAACCTCCCTCAAGGCTAACATCACAAAAAAAGCGATCGCCCTTCGCTCAATTTTACAGCGATCGCTAGGTTTATGAAAAACAACCAGTTACTTCTATTATAATACCAACATCAACACAAGTCAACAATTCTTTCCCATTTAGCTGTAATTAAACTCGGTCTGATGCTCATTGAAACAAATGCCTTTACCAACTGGTTTATTAAATGCTGCTACTGTAAAAATTCAAGACTGAACAAGCTGTAATTAATGTTATAGGGAGGAACGCTATCAAAATTATTTAATCCCCGCGAGGATGATTAAACACCAAGGCTAGACCAATTTAACAGGGGGTTCTGTAAAAATAATGGGAATTTTGATAAAGATTGTGTAAAATGATAGCATCCTAATCTAGGCTCGTAACTGCGACCCGTGGGGACTAAGTTAACCCAGATTAGTGGTCAGGGAATTTGCATCAACGGTTGGGAAACCCATCAGCAACCTCTAGGAACTCTAGTTATGTCTGAACCGCTGATTTCTGCGATCATTTGTACCCATAATCGAGCCAACTACTTAGGGGCGGCGATCGATAGCTTGCTAGACCAGGAATTTGATGAGTTTGAGGTGATAGTGGTAGATAATGCTTCGAGCGATCGCACCCGTGAAATAGTCGAAAGCAAACTCGATCACCCTAAACTCGGTTATGTCTACGAGCCGATCACAGGTCTGTCCGTCGCCCGCAATACCGGAGCCAAAACCGCCCAGGCTCAAATTTTAGCTTACCTAGACGATGATGCCGTCGCTAGTCGCCAATGGCTAAGGGTACTCTACAGAGCGTATCAAGACAACCATAAACTAGCCGTAGCAGGAGGTCGCGTTACCTTAATTTGGCCAGAAGGCATCACCCCACCCCCATGGCTATCCCCCGGTTTAGCCGAAAACTTAGGAGCATATAACCTGGGAGATGATATCCTTTATATCACTAATCCCGGCTTAACCCCCAGAGGACTAAACTACTCTATCCGCCGCACCTTTCTTGACCAAATTGGAGGCTTTGACCCTAATCTAGGTAGAGTGGGAAAACGGCTGCTTTCTAACGAAGAACTGGTGATGACAGAAGAAGCTCTCAACCGAGGCTGGGAGGTGGCTTATATTCCCGATGCTTTGGTGGCTCATAATGTCGCTCCGGAAAGAGTTAAGCGCAGTTGGTTCATGGAGAGAGGCTGGTGGCAGGGAATTAGTGAGTGTTACCGTGAACAACTGTCAGGACGCGCCAACTGGGGACAATTAGGGCGGGGCGGCGAGAATATGGTCAGAGGACTTTACAAATCCCTAAAGTATTTTAACGATCCAGCTACCCGATTTGATAATTTGGTTTATGCTTATGGTCAAATTGGCTATTTAGGAGCGGCGATCGCTGGTTTGTTAAACATCAACAACACAGCCACCAAACCCAAAACATGAGAAATCACCTATCTTAATGGTCTACTTATCAACATTGTGTTATGAGCATTACTGCATCCAAAATTCCCGTTTCCGTGCTAATTCCTGCCAAAAATGAACAGGAAAACCTCCCCGCTTGTCTAGCTAGTGTGGCTGTGGCTGATGAAATTTTGGTGGTCGATTCTCAAAGTAGCGATCGCACTGTGGAAATTTCCGAGAGTCTGGGAGCTAAAGTTGTACAATTCCACTTCAATGGTCAATGGCCGAAAAAGAAAAACTGGTCCTTAGAAAACCTCCCCTTTCGTAATGAATGGGTGCTAATTGTGGACTGTGACGAACGCATCACCCCCGAATCTTGGCAAGAAATTGCCCAAAAAATCCAAGACCCGGAATATTCTGGCTATTACATTAATCGTCGGGTATTCTTCCTGGGGAAATGGATTCGCCACGGCGGTAAATATCCCGACTGGAACCTGCGTCTATTCAAGCATAAACTAGGTCGCTACGAAAATCTAAACACGGAGAATGTCCGCAATACCGGAGATAACGAAGTACACGAGCACGTAGTTATCTCGGAAGGAAAAGTCGGTTATCTTCAAGAAGATATGCTTCATGAGGATTTCCGGGATTTGTTCCACTGGATAGAACGCCATAACCGTTATTCTAACTGGGAAGCACGGGTTTACTACAATATCCTCACGGGTCAGGACGATAGTAAAACCATTGGGGCTGATTTATTTGGAGATGCAGTCCAGCGGAAACGCTTTTTAAAAACTATTTGGGTCCGACTGCCCTTTAAGCCTCTGTTGCGATTTATCCTATTCTATATTATCCAACTGGGTTTTTTGGATGGTCGCGCTGGCTATATTTATGGCCGACTATTGAGCCAATATGAATATCAAATTGGGGTGAAACTGTACGAATTGCGTCAATTTGGTGGTCAGTTGAATGTGGCTAAAACCACCACAAACACGGTCACGCCTCAGTCTGTACCTCAAACAGTGGAAAAATGACGAAAACCGACACATCGACAGAAGCCTGGGTTGATCTGCGAAAGTATGATCAATCTGGGTTTGACCGGGGGAAGCCAGGATGGTTTATTTTGCTGTGGTGGCTGGTTCAGGCGATCGCCTTTCCCCTCACTCCTCACCCGTTTAATAACATTCGCTGTGGGATTTTGCGACTGTTTGGGGCCAAAATTGGTCAAGGGGTAATTATTCGACCTACCGCTAGGTTTACTTACCCCTGGAAAGTGGCGATCGGTGATTATAGTTGGATTGGTGATGATGTGGTACTTTATAGCCTAGACCGTATCGAAATCGGTGAGCATTGCGTGATTTCTCAAAAGTCCTATTTGTGTACCGGAAGCCACGATATCCATGACCCCGCTTTTGGTCTACAAACCGCCTCAATCGCGATCGCCCCTGGGGTGTGGGTGGCTACAGATTGCTTTATCGGACCGGGTGTGGCGATCGGTGCTAATACAGTTGTCGGCGCTAGATCCAGCGTCTTCAGTGACCTACCAGCAGCCCAAATTTGCTTAGGAACCCCCTGTCGTCCCCATTCCCCCCGAAATCTCATAATTAACAATTAATAATTAATAATTAATAATTAATAATTATGGGGGCGGGTTCTGTTAGTTGATCGCCTTCCCACCCCACCATATTAATAAACCCGATCCAACTCGGGGCTGCTGTTATTCATTCATAGTCTTATAGGTCGATACTGCGGAAGGTGAACTGCGGTTGAGGTAGCGGAAAATCCAATACTTAAATACCGCATCTAATATAACCGGAAATGTTGCAATAAACAGAAAGTTAAAATCTCGACTTTCTGCTACTCCGAAATGTCTAGCCACACTTTCCAGAATTACCTCCCAACCGTGGGGGGAGTGGAAACCTACGAACATATCAGTTAACAAAATAATGATAAATGCCTTGGCGCTATCACTGAGACCATAAATTATATCCCCCATAAATGATTTCAAAACTTGCACTTCTTGCTTGTTGTTAGACAAAATTAACACAAACGTAAACACTGATATAATATCAGCAAAAATGTTTTTAATAGCATTAGAACTTAATGTGCGATATTCCTCGGCAATTTTGATGGCTTTGGCTTGGGTTCTTTCCTCCAACTCTTCCTCGGTTAATTCTGGTATGAAACCCACCATCATCTCAAACTTTAACCTGGCCTCATATCTCTCGATTTCCATCAATGCTTCTTCTTCCATGTCAACATTCATAAATATGGGCGTGTTTTCATTTACCCAAAATCTATCGACCAAGGGACCAACCACAAAGTTTTTCGACAATTGCTGAGTCAGAAGCGGCACTAAAATCAAAATGAGAATAAATCTAATTGCAATAATAGTTTTAACTTTCGATTTCCGATAATCTTTAATGACCTGTTCTTCTGACTCTGGGTTAAGTTCCCGTTTAATGCGAGTCACAGTTCTGAGCAAAGTTCGAGGTAGAAAGCTAGTGCCGGAGTTTTCAGATTGGAGGTTATCTTTAAGATTATTATCCGCTTTGGGGGGAGAAATAGGGATATCTGAACTGAGAATAGACTTAGACTTTTGGGGAAGCGAAACCAGTCCATTTTCTGGATCGTTAGGTATCAGAGAACGGCTTTCTAAGTCCTCAAGTGTTACCAGTGCTTTAGATGTTGATGGTACTTTGCTTGGGGATTTTTTTTGATGATAACGGCTAGTTACAGCATCAATAAATTCTAGTTTTTCACAGACGATCGCAATGGTATCGGCATCTTGATGGCGATCGTAAATATCATCCTGATTCCGCAACTTTCGATTAAGTTCGGCGGGGTCTATTTGTTCGGAAATGGCGAAAATAGAGCGGCTAGTGTTAAATTCTGCCAACCGCATTTGAATGACTTGTAAATACCTATTAACCTCCGATTTAAAATAAGACAAGACTCGATCGCTATACTCATCAGAAGACGACCCGATCGCCTCACCATGAAAATGCTCATTTTCCAGAGAGCGGATTTTGAGAGCCGCATCTAATGCCTGATCTAAAGCTCGATCAGGAGTATCACGAAACCACTGATTAGCGCGATTGAGAAACCGCTTAAACTGAGTCCAATTTGAGGATGTCATAGTGAGTTGCCATAAACACCTATTTGAGGTTAGGCGCGAAAAAATGGTAATGTACGGGGTATATTAGCACTTTTACTGAAATGGCTGTGGTTTGGCAATCACTGTGGATTACCGGAGGCTCACGAACAGGTAAAACTACCCGTTTGGTAGAGCAATTTTGTCTTTGGAGTCAAATGTATCTAGGCGCTATCAAAGCGCCCTATTCAGCCCCATTTAAGCCCAAGCACCCTCTACAAGGCTTGCGTCCCCTAGTTTTAGCTGCTAATGGAACCAATAAACGCCATTTAGTTGATAGGATAACCCAAGCATCTGCTGGACAATATCCATTTTCCGCCATCACCATTATGGGATTTTTTCAGCAGGAAGTGCTTTTGTTCTGGCCCCTGCTAATTGAAGCCCTAGACCTGAGAGCCCAATTTCCCCAGAGGTTGCGTCCTGAACTAGAACAGGAACTTGCCAGCCAACTTTGGAGTCCTGAAATCGATAGCGGAAAATTAACGGACCTTGGGAAAGGACGCGATCGCATTGTCCGTACAACCCTCGATCTATTACAACTAGCAGCACTCAGCGGCACGCCTGTTGAAGATCTGCCTAGTATTTTAGAACGCCATGAGGCTGTTGATGACATTCCTGAGACAACCTATACCTGTATGACCGAGATGCTCCTGCGTTGGCAAAATTGGTGTCAGCAAAAGGGATTACTGACTTATGGGATTATAGCAGATTTATATTGGCCACATTTGTTAAAGCATCCCACCTATCAAAAGCATCTGCTCAATCAGCATCGAGTTATCTTAGCCGATGATGTGGATGAATACCCAGCGATCGCCCGCCATGTATTCGAGTTTTTATTAGAGAATCAAGTGATGGGAGCATTTACTTACAATCCCCAAGGTGCAGTGAGACTAGGTTTAGGGGCAGATCCTAAATATCTAGCACAGTTGCAAGATCGCTGTCAGATAGAACAGCTTTCTCCTGTCGAGGGTTTAGCGAAAACTCTCGGTACTCAGGTGGTGTCATGGATAAATCAAGATTATGGTCACTTTCCCGACTTGAGCAACTCTCAGCAGTCAGTTTTTGCCATAGAAACCACCTCTAGGGCTGAACTATTGCGGCGGACTGCTACAACCATCATAGAAGCCATTAAAAATGATCAAGTACAGCCCCAGGATATTGCTATCATCGCTCCGGGGCTAGATGCGATCGCCCGCTATAGCATTCGGGAAATTTTAACCCATGAAGGTATTGCCCTAGAAGAAATTCAACCACAGCAACCGCTGATAACTTCTTCCGTAGTGCGATCGCTACTTACCCTACTAGCCTTAGTATATCCAGGCTTAGGACGGTTAGTAGATAAAGATGCGATCGCCGAAATGCTGACCATTATCAGTAGCCATATCCCAGAGAGTAAACACAGCAGCACATCAGACCCCGACTCACCCGCGGCCAATTTTCCCATCCAGAATGCGATCGATCCAGTGCGAGCCGGTTTATTAGCTGATCACTGTTTCGCCCTTGATGTGCAAAATCCGAAATTACTGCCAATTAATACCTTTCCACGCTGGGACTGCCTCGGCTACCGTGCAGCCAACACCTATAAATATATTTGTGAGTGGTTAGCCCTACAGCAACAGCAGTATCATCAGAACCTCCTCCCCAGTCCTGTCGCCTTATTAGAGCGAGCCATCCAGGAATTTTTCCTTCCTAGGGCTACAGGTTCATCTTACTTAATTATGGATATGAATCGCCCAGCCTTAAAGGTTTTTGCACAAATCGACCTGTTGCGGGAATTAATGGAAACCGCCATCCACTTTTGGAATATTTATACCAGAGACAAACCCCAGCCATCACCCTTAGAAACCGTCGAAATCACTCGCCAATTTATTGAACTGTTGCGCCGGGGAGTTGTGACCGCCAACCCCTATCCCATGGGAGAAATGGCTGTTAAACCTCATCGTGTCACCCTCGCCACCATTTTCCAATACCGTGTCAATCACCAATCCCATTCCTGGCACTTTTGGCTAGATGTGGCCTCACCCCTCTGGTTCCAAGAGGGAGCCAGTAGCCTTTGGGGTGCGCCTCTGTTTCTCAGAGATATTCAACAGCAGAGACAGCCTTGGACCAGTGAGGATATGATGGCAGCAAACCAACAAAGACTACAAAGGATAGTCTGGGATTTATTAAGTCGGGTTAGCGATCGCCTTTACCTGTGTCATAGTGAATTATCAGTTAACGGTCAAGAACAACTCGGACCTCTTCTACCCCTCGTTAATAGTGTACAATACGCCCCTAGACCTAATCTGTAGGGGCGAAAAATTTTGCGACCCTACATTCCCCAATAGTTGAAACCGTCGATAAACCTCAGATAAAACTGGGTAGTATATATATCAGTTCTGCCAAGAGAGAAGTTAGGAAAACCGCAATATGAATCAAATTAAATTTATGAAATCCCGCTCAATACCCCCCTAAACTCATCAGATAATCTCAATCATACCAAATATTTTTTAATGCTGATTAATTCCCAATTCAGCTATAATTCACCCTGAACCAGTAAATTCTCAGTGTTTGTGCATGACAAATATACTCAATAATACCTCTTGATTTTCCAGAATCAGTCACCGGAAAACCTCAATAATTTATGATTAAAAGTCACAGTTTCTGCGATATTAGTATACGGGCATTGACTGAGCCATCATTAATCTGTTTAAATTGATAGCCATTCATCTTATGGCGATGACTTCAAATCACCCATGTGGCTACCTTCCCCAAATCATGCCCCCAAAAACTTAAATAGCCTAACCGTTAAAATAACCCCTTGTCTATGCCAAAATTCCCAAGTCATCACCAATTAGGAGTCACCTCATGACCAGTTCAACCATTCCCACCGCCCCCGCTCAACTTGCGTTGCGAGTATCTCCTGGAGATCAAATTCTCAGCCTCAACCAAGTTGTCCTCATCTTTCCCGCCGAACCAATACCCAACAGATTTGAAACCTTCCCTGGGTCCATCACCAACATATTACCCGCCTCCAACGGCTTAGGGGATACCCTACTCGGAGAGGGAGGAGTCACACTATTTGTTCCCGATGAGCCAGGCTTTGAAGCTACAATTCAAGGTAGCAGTGAAACCGTAATAGTAGTTAGAGCCGGCGGACAAGACCAAGGATTCCTCACCGTTCTAAATCGAGAACCCGGTAGACTCCAAAGCCGTGCAGACGGCTCCTTTGTCTTTATCCCTGACGATGCAGGAGACCCAGAGCCAGACCCAGGGACTGACCCATCACCAGATCCAGGAACTGACCCAGGAACTGACCCAGACCCAGAACCCAGAGAAAATCAACCTCCCATAGCCAACGATGTTTTTGTCACCACCACCCAGGGACAAGACACCTTTTTTGATGTACTCTTCAACGACACAGACCCAGACGGAGATACCCTCAGCGTTCAAAACTTCAGCAGCACCGCCAACGGAGCCTTAATCTTCAACGGTGCGGGAATATTCACCTATCGACCTAACCCAGACTTCTTTGGTACTGATCGCTTTAGTTACAATGTCACCGACGGGACAGACTCCGACCTAGCGCAAGTGGTGATCTCAGTTCAACCTGGCGATTTAGCCCAAATTATCGAAGGAATAGGTCAAGGAACCACCGGAGATGACTCCATTATCGGCTCATCAGGGGATGATGTCATTAATGGTTTAGCTGGAAACGATACCATCTTCGGTTTAGCTGGAAACGACCTCCTACAAGGTGACGAAGGCGACGATCTACTCTTCGGCAACCAAGGCAACGATACCCTAGACGGCGGACCGGGTAATGATACCGCCTATGGAGGTCAGGACAATGACCTGATTATTGGTGGGGATGGTAATGACTTACTATTCGGCAACCTCGGCAACGATACCCTATTGGGGGGACCTGGTGCAGATTCTATGTATGGCGGGGACGGCAACGACTGCATTCGGGGTGGTGTTGGGAATGACTTGATTTTTGGTGACAAAGGTAATGATATCCTCTGGGGAGATGACGGCAACGACACGATTTATGGTGGCGAAGGAGATGATTTAATCTTCGGTAATGATGGTGCTGATCTATTATTTGGGGGAGTTGGAAACGATACCATTTTTGGTGGACCAGGAAACGATACTATCATCGGCGGCGAAGGTGATGATCAAATTGCTGGAGAAGTGGGAGATGATTTATTATTTGGAGGTCTCGGAGCCGATACCCTCACAGGTGGTTCCGGTAGTGACACCTTTGCGATCGCCGAAGGTAGTGGCGGCGGTAGCGTAGAAGAAGCTAATGTCATTAATGACTTCACTGGTGGGACTGATAAAATTGGTTTGTTGGGGAACCTCACCTTTGAACAACTCAGCATTACCCAAAGCGAGGAAAACGCCGGGAATGCTATTATCCGTAATGGTAGTGATGGAGAGTTCCTAGCAGTTCTCATTGGGGTTAACAGCAATAACTTAACCGCCTCCGATTTTGTCCCCGTCGTCGGCTTGGACATCGGCATACCCACACCACCCACACCGACACCACCGACACCACCGACACCACCGACACCACCGACACCACCGACACCCACACCGACACCACCGACACCCACACCGACCCCTCCTGTACCTCCACTTCCGCCACCCCCACCCCCTATCAACTTGCCACCTAACGCAGTTGATGACCGGGTGAGACGAGCAGTGAACCAACCAGTGACCTTTGACGTACTCGCCAATGATAGCGACCCAGAAGGGGAACCTATTAGGGTGATTGAATTTACCATGACCACTGGGGGGGACTTAATCCAAAGTCCTGCTGACCCCAGAGGCGGAACATTTACTTATACTCCTAATCCTGGCTTTGTAGAGCCGGAAACCTTTACCTATACCATAACTGATGGTAGTGGTAACACTGCTCAAGCCACTGTATTTATACAGGTTAATCAACCGCCAGAATTAGTAGTTAATCGCGGGATTATCCTACTGCCAACTCAGCAACAAACCATCACAGTTAATAACCTATTTGCCGAAGACCCAGACAATCTTCCGACTGAGGTATTTTATGAGGTATTAAGAGAGCCTCAAGCTGGTATTATGCAGAGATTGGGGACTACTTCCACCGATCGCATTAGAACTGGCGATCGATTCAGCCAAGAAAGCATTAATACTGGTGCTATTATCTATACCTCTGGTAGAGAGTCTGGCGTAGATGATTTAGTATTCCGACTCACAGATAGTGTGGCCACCTTACCCCAGCAAATCTTTAGTATCTCAGTCGTGGATGACTTCATTCAGGGAACTGATGAAGATGACAACATAGTTGGTACAGCCTTGAGTGAGTACATTCAAGGATTTGGTGGTAATGATACCCTCGTGGGTGTTGGCGGTCGAAATATCCTCGAAGGAGGTCCGGGAAATGACTCCATAGTGGGGGGAAGTGGTAATGATGTCATTGATGGTGGAGAAGGAAACGATACCCTATTGGGTAACGAAGGTAATGACTCCATCTTTGGTGGACCCGGTAACGATTCCATCATTGGCGGTAGCGGAATTAACAGTCTATTTGGAGAAGGTGGAGACGATACCATTATCGGCGGTAATGACGGTAATTTACTTAGTGGTGGTGATGGTAATGACTCCCTCACTGGTGGCACAGGTAACGATACCATTTTTGGTGGTGATGGTAATGACACCATAAGGACTGAGCGAGGCGATAACCAATTATTTGGAGATGACGGTAACGATTTAATCTTCGGTGGAATTGGTCGAGATCTGATTCAAGGAGGACTAGGCAATGATACCCTAATTGGTGGCTCTGGTAATAACACCATTTTTGGTGGACCAGGTAACGATTCTATCGTTGGCGGCGAGGGAGATGACACCCTGTTTGGTGGTGAAGGTAACGACACCATTGAGGGAAGTGGTGGTGATAACAGCATCTTTGGCGGCGCTGGGAATGATTCGATTATAGCCGGACCAGGTAATGATACCGTATTTGCTGGACCGGGTAGTGATCAGGTCTTTGGTGGTGATGGTAACGACCTCATCTTCGGAGACAGTGGCAATGATACCCTCTTTGGTGGCAGTGGAGATGATACCATATCTGGGGGAGCAGGTTCTGACCTACTCACAGGAGATGCTGGTAACAATGTCTTCTACTACCTCAACCCCGGCGAGGGAGTCGATATCATCACTGATTTTAAACAACCAGGAAACGATCGCTTCTTAATTGTATCTGGAGAAAACAATTTTGATGGCTTAGTTCCCACCGTTGGCACCGCCGCCGCACCCCTCCAAAGTGCTATCATTAGCGCTCTAGGCTCCGAAGGTACCGACATTAGCGGACGACAATTAATTATCTTCCAAGACACCTTTGATAATATTCAAGCCGTTAACGCCGCGCTCAAAAATCAAAGGGGTTCAGATGGCGGTTCCGCTTTGTTCCTCTACCGGAATAACCTCACCTATCCAGGTTTCCAAGGTAACTATATTCTCGGTTTTGACCCGAACTTATCTGATGATAGTTTACCCGCCTTTGACCTGGCTATTCTGCCATCAATTGATCCTTCGACCGATAACATTAGTACCATTATCGGCTCTAATGATTTCATCATCATCTAGCCATAGTTCCTGATTTCCCAAAGCCGGGGAGAACAGTTAAACCCATATCCTCCCCTGTTTCAATATTCCCCCTAATACTTGATCACTATTAAGGAGTTCCATCATGACTGGTGTTAATATCCCTACCACCCTCGCTCTCATCTCTCGCCGAGTTATTCCTGGTAATAGTCTACTAAACACTAATAATATTGAATTAATTTTTCCGGCTGACCCCATTCCTGGTAAATTTCAAACCTTTGGGGGGACTATCGGGGATACCATGACCGGAGCCAATGGGGAACTCTTATTTATTCCTGAACAACCGGTTTTACAAGCTGTTTCGATCGCTACCAGTTCCATTGTTTATCTTGAACAAACTGACTCAGGCTTGCAAAGTCTCGCAGGACAAGTCGGAGAAACTTTACCTGGTGGTGGCGGGGAAATTCTCTTTCGACCAGAGGGTTTTGAGTTTCCCGAACCGGAACCCGCACCAACTCCCGCACCAACTCCCGCACCAACTCCCGCACCAACTCCCGCACCAACTCCCGCACCCGACCCAGAACCCGCACCCGACCCAGAACCCGCACCCGACCCAGAACCCGCACCCGACCCAGAACCAGAAATCATCACCATACAAGGTTCAGGAGTTGGTACAGAGGGAAACGATACCATTCTGGGTAGTGATTTTAATGATGCGATCGATGGTGTAGGTGGTAATAACATCATTTTCGGTTTAGGGGGAGATGACTTTATCCGAGGGGGTGATGGTGCAGACTCCATTAATGGCAATGACGGTAATGATACCATCTATGGTGGCGACGGAGATGATTGTATCCGGGGTGGTCAGGGTAATGATTTAATTTTTGGTGAAGGTGGGAATGACCTGTTATTCGGTGATAAAGATGCTGATATCCTCTTTGGTGTCTCTGGTAATAACACCATGTATGGAGGTCGAGGTAATGACAGCCTCATAGGGGGTGAAAATGACGACCTGATGTTTGGCGATAAGGGTAGCGATACATTAGTAGCTGGTGGTGGCAATAATACCCTTTATGGTGGCGCTGATAATGATTTCCTGTTTGGTGGGACTGGTAACGATTTACTCTTTGGTGATGATGGTAATGATGAACTCGTTGGTGGTAAGGGGAATGATACTATCTTTGGCGGTCCCGGTGACGACATAATTTTTGGCGGTGATGGTAATGATATATTAAGAGGCGGAAAGGGTAACGATCGCCTCTTTGGAGATGAAGGTAATGATTTACTAGAAGGCGGTCGTGGTGTTGATACCCTCACTGGTGGTGGTGGTAGAAATATATTTGTTGTTGGCTTAGTTGTCAGTGCGTCTGAAGGTGGTGGTAGTGTAATTACAGGTACCACTGGCGGCGCTTCCCCAGAATTAGCAGATTTGATCACCGACTTTCAAGCTGGTGTTGACAAAATTGGATTAACCGGAGGACTCACCTTTGCGGATATTGAAATTCGTCGTGGTGAAGGTGCCAATATCAGAAATACATTGCTCATAGACCGCAATACCGGAGACTTTTTAGCAGTTTTATTAAATGTAGATCCAGCCATGCTGGACGAAACAGATTTTCTCATCGACCCAGACGGACCTTTAGTAGATCCTGAACCTGAACCTGAACCTGAACCCGGACCTGAACCTGAACCCGAACCTGAACCTGAACCTGAACCCGAACCCGAACCCGAACCCGAACCTGAACCCGGACCCGACCCAGAACCCGAACCCGACCCAGAGCCAGAACCTAGTCCGACTCCGACTCCGACTCCTAGTCCTGAACCGACTCCCACTCCTCCTGTTCCCACTCCTCCCCCGGTTCCCACGCCAACCCCGACCCCGACTCCGACTCCGACCCCGACTCCGACTCCGACTCCTTCTGATGGTATTGAAGCCGGAAATGATACCCTTAGTGTGGCACAGAACAGTTCATTAAACGTTAATAATTCCACTCTGTTAGAGAATGATAGTCCGTCAAGACCAGGGGATATTCTCACCATCACAGATCTACCATCAACCACCAGCGAAGGTGGCACAATCGAGCGGACTAATTCATCTTTTATCTATACACCACCCAGGGATTTTGTGGGGGTAGATAGTTTCGTTTATACGGTGCGAGATAGTGCTGGTCAAACTGCTACTGCTACAGTTTTCATTAATGTAGAGTTAGTTAATGAGCCTCCTGTTATTGACCTCAATTCTGCCGCACCTGGGAACGATTTTAGCACCGACTTTACCGAAGGAGATTCTCCTGTCCGTATTGGCGCACTGGGTAGTATTAGCATTAGCGACCCAGATGGTGATGATATAGTTTCAGCCACTGTTACTATTACCAACCCCGCCAATGGAGAGGAAGAAGGTTTATCAATTACCGGGCTTTTATCTCCCAATATTACCGCCGATGCTTATGACCCAAATACGGGGGTTTTACTACTCACTGGAACTGCGCCTCCCGTAGCTTATGAAGATGCCATTTCCCGAATATTTTATAATAACACATCCCTAGCACCAGGGACAAGCGATCGCCTAATTACCGTCATCCTTAGTGATGGCATTGAAGACAGTAATCCCGCCAATTCTATCATTAGGATTACCGCCATTAATAACCCCCCGGAAAATACAGTTCCCGAACCACAAGAAACCGATGGAGAAACCCCCTTAGTATTCAGTGAAGAGAACAACAATTCCATTAGTATTGCCGACCCTGATGCTGGTAGTAGCCCAGTAGAAGTTAGCCTAGTTGCCACCAACGGCATTTTAACAGTCGGCACCAATACAGAAGGGGTGCAAATTAACGGCAGCGACACCGACACCCTAACCCTTACAGGTGTAATAGATTCACTTAACCGCGTCCTAGATGGTTTAACCTTTACCCCCACCGAGGGATTTAATGCCCAAAACGGACAGTTAGAAATTACCACCAACGACCTCGGAAACACCGGAGAAGGCGGTCCTTTAACGGCTACAGATACCATCACCATTGAAACCCTAAACCGACCACCCGTCGCGGAAGATGATCAGGTTGATGCTTTACTAAATACTGCCATAAACATCCCTGGGGAAACTTTACTAGCTAATGATAGCGACCCTGATGGTGATGTTCTGACCATCATAGAAGTGGCTAATGCTAATAACGGTACAGTAGAACTAGACCCAGAAGCCGGTGATGTGTTATTTACCCCGGACTCGGACTTTCTCGGAGAAGCTAGTTTTGAGTACACCATTAGTGATGGACGTTCAGGTACTGACACAGCCACAGTGACGGTGCTGGTAAAATCTCTCCCTACGGCTGTTGATGACGAGAATAACACCCTTGCTAACCAAATTTTGAGTGTTGAGTCATCGGAGGGAGTTCTCGCCAATGACTTCGATTTAGACGGGGATCCGTTAACGGTTGTGGCTTTTGATGGCAGGAGCGCTCAGGGTGCTACAGTACAAGTTAATCCCGATGGTAGTTATACATTCGACCCCAGAAATGCTAATGCTTTATTGGCGTTGCGGGAAGAACAGGAGATAGTTGATACTTTCACGTACACTATCGAGGATATTGATGGTAATCAGGCTACGGCTACCGTCCGCATTACTGTAACTGGAGTTAATGAACCTCCTGTTGCTGTCGATGATAGCAATAGTATCCTGGCGAATACAGTCTTAACTGTAAATGCGGCTCAAGGAGTTTTGGTTAATGATACCGACCCGGAAGGGGGTCTGTTAGAGGTGGTTGGTTTTGACTCTAATAGTTCTCGGGGTGCTACAGTTACCGTTAATTCTAATGGTAGCTACACCTACAACCCAACCGCAGTAGAATCATTTATAGCATTGCGGTCTGGTGCCACCTTAGAAGATACCTTCACCTATACAGTAGCTGATGATATGGGTAGTACAGCCACCGCTACTGTCACCATTACTGTCACCGGGGTTAATGAACCACCCAGTAACAACGTACCAGAAACCCAAGCCACTAATACTGATACACCGCTGGTATTTAGCACAGAAACTGATAATGCTATTACCATTGCTGACCCAGACGCGGGGGATGACCCGTTAGTGGTGACTATAGTGGCGACCAATGGGACAGTTACCCCAGGGGAAAATACCGAAGCGGTGGAAGTTACTGGCGAAAACACGGAAACTCTCACCTTGACTGGTACTCTCTCAGCTATTAACCAAGCCTTAGAAGGGTTAACATTTACCCCATTACCAGAGTTTCTCAACGAAAATGGTAGCTTGGAAATTACGACTAATGACCAAGGTGGTGGAGATCCTGATAATCCTTTAACGGCTACAGATACCATCACCATTGAAACCCTAAACCGACCACCCGTCGCGGAAGATGATCAGGTTGATGC
>NZ_JBIMLI010000016.1:15866-28544 GCF_051859755.1 Limnospira sp. | reverse complement strand
AGGCTACGGCTACCGTCCGCATTACTGTAACTGGAGTTAATGAACCTCCTGTTGCTGTCGATGATAGCAATAGTATCCCGGCGAATACAGTCTTAACTGTAAATGCGGCTCAAGGAGTTTTGGTTAATGATACCGACCCGGAAGGGGGTCCGTTAGAGGTGGTTGATTTTGACTCTAATACTTCTCGGGGTGCTACAGTTACGGTTAATCCTAATGGTAGCTACACCTTTGACCCAAGGGAGGTAGAATCATTTATAGCATTGCAGGAAGGGGAAACTTTAGAAGATACGTTTACTTACACAGTAGCTGATGATATGGGTCTTACAGCCACGGCTACCGTCACCATTACTGTCACCGGGGTTAATGAACTTCCTGTTGTGGATCTGAGTCCTGATGATTCGGGAACCCTTAATTTTGCCACTACTTTCACCGAAAAAGAGCCACCAGTTTTGATCGCTTCTGGTGATGGTGTTAGGATTACCGACCCTGATAATGATAGCCTAGTGGGCGCTACTGTCAGGATTACTAATCTGTTAGATGGGGATTTTGAGGAATTAGCAGTTAATACGGGTGATACCGATATTACGGCTAATTATAATCAAACTACCGGGGTGCTAAGACTCTCTGGGGAAAATTCCCTGAGTGTTTACGAAGAGGTTTTGGCAACGGTAACATATATAAATCGTTCCCTCGATCCAAATACAAGCGATCGCATTATTGAAGTCGTGGTAAATGATGGCAGGGATGATAATAACCCCCTAGCTGTTAGCACTATTTCTGTCGTGGCGGTTAATGACCCCCCTGTAATTGATTTAGATACCACTAACAGTGTCGTCGGCGGCAGAAACTTCGCTACTACCTTTGAAAGGGGAGGAGAGCCAGTGGCGATCGCTTCTAATAATGTCAGCATTACCGACCCAGATAATACTACCATCCAATCCGCAACTATTACTCTGACCAATCCCATCAATGGGGAAGATGAGGGTTTATCCGTCATTGGCGGACTTCCGGGGGGTATCACTGCCGAAACCTATAATCCCGAAACGGGGGTTCTTAGCCTCTCTGGTAGTGCCTCTTTAGCCAACTATCAAACAGCTATTTCCCGCGTGTTTTACAACAATACCTTAAATCGTCCTGACACTACAAACCGCATAGTAATAGTGGTTGTGAATGATGGCAGTGATGACAGTAATGAACCTCGGACAACTATTGATATCCTGCTTATAAATCGGCCTCCGGTGGCTGTGGATTATGGTCCAGTTTACACCAACGCTAGAACTCAATTCTCCTTTAACCCCGTTTCTAATGATACCGATCCAGATGAAGATCCGCTTACCTTAGAAAGTATCAGAGGCACGTCTGACTTCGCACTGGTAACTACTAACGGGAATTTCATCAATTATACTCGACTTCGTGATGACACACTAACTGATGAGTTCTCCTATTTCATTAATGATGGACAGGGTGGAACCGCCACCGCTATGATTAGCGTTGAATGGCTACCCCGACCTACTAATGATCCACAAACAGTTACAGGGGGTGAATTTAGCGACTTTTTGACTGGTGGCGCTGGTAATGATACCCTAATTGGTCTAGGGGGTAATGATACCTTATCGGGATTGGGTGGTAATGATAGCCTAGTTGGTGGTTTGGGGAGTGATTACTTGGTCGGTGGTACTGGTAATAACATTTTTGCCTATGAAACCCCTGATGATGGTGGCGGCACAGCATTTAATGCTGATAGTACAGGTAGTATTACTGAACAAATTGGTACGGGGTTATATGATACGATCGCCGATTTCACAGGTCTGGGAGAGGCGGAAGGAGATGCGATCGCTTTATCTAGTGATTTGATTCCCAATACTGACCGCATTCTCCTAACCGTTCAAACTGATATTTCATCTAATGTCTTGGATGGAAATAATCTGTTTGCTTATGATGATGGTAGCCATACTTACATCATTTATGATGGTGATGGTGATAATACTACCGGGGACGACTCCCAGATTTTAGCCAGACTCCAAAATATCACAGGGATAACCGAGTTATCACCCGATGATTTTCTGATTTTTTAGAGAGTCTCACCCGCCTATAACAGGCGGGTATGTCCTGCTTTTGGGGAGGAATATAGCCAACTCCAGAACCCGCCTCTACTCGTGAATATGGTATGATATTACTTCAACCCTAACCTTTTTCGTAGCCAAGTTGCACCCATAAATAATAAGGGAGTGGCGATTAAACCCACACTGATAAAATGTAGGGGAAAGTGGAAGTAAAAATACCATAAAATCAGAACTCCATAGGTCGAGTCTATATGGTCAAACAGATAAGTAATGATATTCGCTTCTTCTCCCGGGGCAATATTTAGCCGACGTTTGATATAAGAGTTGGGCAATTCTGACAGGTTAAATACCAACCCGGTTAGCAACCCAAATTCAACCGCCTTAAAGTCTTGGAAATGGATAGGAAAATCCGGGTTAATTCCCGCCAATGATTCTAGGAATTGAAACCCGAATACACTCACCATAAAAGTGAGGGGTAGACTAATGAGACCCCGCCATTTTTTGTTTTCGCCAAACCATTCTTTTTGCACGGGTAAGTTTAATAATTGAAACGGTGGAGTTTTCCATAAGAATGCTTCTAAAACTCCTGCCACAAATAACCCGCAGGCTATCCACATCAAATTCAGTAAGTCCCAGGTTAGCATTGATAATATATCAGTTCTTGTCATGGCATGAGATTAATAGAGTCAATTTATTATCCATTATAAATTATCCCGCCCCCATACTTTTGTATACTAACTAGGTACTTGTGGGGGCAAAAAACCCCCACTTTCTCTGGTTATGGTCTCCCCCTATGTTCCAAGCTACTCGAAGACGTTTAGCGATTTGGTACACTGCTGTAACTGCCGTTTTGTTGTTGTTATTTGCTAGTGGGTTTTATCTGTATGTCCGCAATACCTTAATCGATCGCATTGATGACACTCTCAACCATGTCGTCGAGGTAGTAGAGCGATCGCTTGTCATTGAACCCGCCCTCAGCACCATTTCCCCATCTTCCCAGGGGGTGGGGCTTATCACTGTTAATGTCGAAGCCAGTTTTGGCAATAATGTTGATGCTGCTGCTGATGATGACCATATTGATTTAGAATGGTTCAGCCCCACCGGAGAGTTGTTATGGTCTACCCTCTCTCAACCCCTTGATATTCCCCTCCATACCCACCGCAATGGCGAAACTGTCAGGCTAACCGATCATCATTGGTCTTTGGCTAGTCAACTTTCTGGAAATTCTCACCTCACCTCTCAGGAAGTCGTCTTGCGACAGGTCACAGACCGCGTAGAAAGAGGTCGCCAGGTGTTGGGATATTTACGGGTCAGTCATCCCTGGTTTGAGGTCACAAAGCCTATTCGTCAATTATTAACCGATTTGGCTATGGGGGGGGTGATGATTTTAATTTCCGTGGCGGCTATTGGTTGGTTTTTATCCGAATTAGCGATCGAACCTGTGCGAGAATCCTATCAACATCTTAAACAGTTTACGGCTGATGCTTCCCACGAACTCCGTAGCCCGATCGCCACTATTCAAACTAATGTCCAGGTGGCTTTAGCAGAAACTGATGTTAATGCAGATATTCATCAGCAATTACAGGTTATTGAAAGGTTGACCAGACGCTTAGGTCGCTTGGTGGATGATTTGCTATTTTTAGCCCGCACCGATGGTAGAATTGTGGAATCTCAGTTTACTTCTGTTCCCCTCGATGCTTTGCTGATGGAAGTCATGGAGGAACAGTCTGCTAACGCCGAGGCGGCTGATATTAATTTATCACTGAATTTGGTCGATCCTCCTTCCCTGTTGTCGGCGGGTGATACTTTACCCCCAGAAACCGAAACTGATTGGTTTACTATGGAGGGCGATCGCGATCAATTGGTTCGGTTGTTGATTAATTTAGTCAGTAATAGTCTCCGCTATACTCCCAGAGGGGGAGAGGTGTCTTTAACTCTGCAATATCTCCCCAAAAATAAGCGATCGCCGCATCATGGTAACTCCAAAGAATACTACCATTGGCAAGAACAGTTTGAGGGCTTACAGGTGATAGTCAAAGATAATGGTATTGGTATCCCCCCACAAGCTATTCCCCACATTTTCGATCGCTTTTATCGAGTAGATCCAGCCCGCCCCAATTTAGAGGCGGAAAAATCTGGGGAAGTTACTCAGATTTCCGACACCCCCCAGACATCAGGTTCCGGGCTAGGTTTGGCGATCGTATCAGCGATCGTTGATCATCATCGAGGTAAAATTGAGGTGGAAAGTGCAATTAATCAGGGAACAACCGTTACTGTTACCTTTCCCCTGCAACAAAGTAATTGATAATTGGCGTGTTTGGTTGGGTGCTATGTTTGGGCGGGTTATGGTCGTCTTCGCCCGCCCAATATGCTAATAGGGGTATTACATTGAGGGAAAATGAGTGCCGATTTTCTGACCGTCTGGCATATAAACTTGTAGGGGAATCTTAGCATTATCGCTAATAGACTCCAAAGCTACAATCAGTGTATTAACATGGTTTCTCGCCTGCGATCGCGGCTGTGGATTTCCCGCCCTATCTCCAGCAATTGCCGAGTTTTTAATTTGCTGAACATACTCAGAAGTTAACCGGACTGTAATCAAATCACGACTAATGCCATAATTGCAGACTTTCGGATTTCCCGCACAAGTGCGACTGAGATCCCCCCGTGCTTTTTCTAACCGCGATTCAATTTGCACCTGAGTTTTTACCCGTTGCCATGCTTCATTATAACCTCGTATTAGGGACTGCATTTCCAGGTAATAGGAACTACTCTGAGGCACATTATTAGCAAAAGAAATCGCACGACCCCAGGAGCGAGAGGCTTCATTCCAGGCTTCCCTTTCTTCAAAAATGCGGGCTTGGTCAGCATTATTTACCGCTCGGTTATAGGCTTCCAAACCGACCTGTTCAATAGTTTTGCGATCGCGAGCATCTTCCAAGCTGGGCTGATAACGAACCCGTAATAATTGAGCCTCCTGGTAAGCCATAGTACCCGGCGGAATCGCTGCCAGAATATTGGTGGCACTTTGCCAGGTATCATAGACTGATTGCCAACTTTGCGCGTGTCTAGCGACCCCCTGACGCGCCCTGGCGACCTGTGCGGTGTTTTTTGCCCTTTCCAGGGTTTGCTGGGCTTCTCGCTCCAATGAGAGCCGCCCACGGACTGTGGCTAAATTGGCACGATATTGAGTTGAGCGGGTTTCAGCAAAGGGATAAATAATGCTCTCTGGGGTGACTTTTTGTAGTTGAGCGATCGCATCTTCCCATAACTGCTGCATTTTCAGCCAATCATCTATAGGGTGGGGGGGATTTTGACTCATTTGCGCCGCCACCCCAGCCATAGTCAAAGCCGTGACCACAGAACTTAAATTCTGTTGTTCAGACTGATAATCCCTCAATAGCATCCGCGCCTCCAAATGATGAGGAGACCACCAGGGGATATTTTGCAGTAATGCGATCGCTCCTACCAACTCCTGACGAGCCAATCCCGGCGCTCTCGCCGTCGGTACAGTTTCGATAGTATTTTGGGATTGTTGAGCCAAACTCCTCGCCTGGTCAATTTCCCGACATTCCCCAATCACACAGGGACGGGTGAGAGTATACAAACAAGCCAAAGCCACCACCACCCCAACCCCCATTTGAGGAGAGAGCAGAATTTTCCTGAGTAAACCCGGAGATTTCTCAGAGTCACCCTCCGAGCCATCAGTCAGAACCAAATCTTCCAAATCCTGCGGGTCAAAAGGATTTTCAGCATCATCGATCGCAGTATCATACTCCGACTCATGCTCAAAAGGATTGGGTAAATCCGGGGCGACAGATGTATCCGTTGTCGGATAGTTTCTAGTCAATGATGGTTTTTCTTGAAGGGTTGCCTTCATGCTTCACTCCTAACGTAATAATAGGAAAATTGTTAGATTACAGCCTGTTCAGAAATCATCTGATCACATCTCAAAGTCCCTCTCCCCCTCTGGGATCCAGATTTAGGGTGAGGGCAATCTATTAAGCGACTGGTGAACAAGCTGTAGCGAGCCATTAATTTAAGCCTAGTTCCCGCTTGAGCAAATTAATCGACTTGCTACCGATATAATTTTCACAGCAAACCAACTGAGGGGGGCGGATAATCTCCTCACGATTAGCCAGTATGGCATCCTTAACAGCTTTGACACTAGCCTGATCGCAAATCACGACCTTAGCACTGCGAACAATAGCATTAATTCTATAGTCATTTGGCAGTTGAGCAGTCATAACTAATACATCATCCCCCCGCAGACTGTGAATAATCACCTCCGTGGCTCGTAACAACCCCGAACTGAGGCTAATAATTCCCAAATAAGTTCCTTTGGGTAACTGTTGAACCAAAGCAATTTCCTTAGCAAAATCATAAATGTCTACCGGAATGACCCGCACCGACCTCGGACCTGCTACAGCTTCCGCTTGTCCGATAAAATAGCGACTGGTGACCACAGTTCCCGACGGAACCTGTTCTATGGTTTCTGCTAGTTTTTCAATGGGTATGAGTTGGACCGGAATTTTTAGGGCGACTTCTAACTCCTGAGCCATTAACTGACCAATACCAATATCCTGGGTGGGGGCTGTGACTAAGACGCGGGCGCTACAACGTAACCGCCAGTCAATTTCCGCTAAAAATAGTTCGCGGGCTTCATTGAGGCTACAGCCTTGGGATAATAAGTTATCTAAACTCTGTTGAATAATTTGGTTAGCTTGTGGGTAATGCTCCAAAATGGGAGAACTAGCCCGGGAACCGCCTTCATGACCCAAGGCTTTCACATAAATTCCTGACCCGGCTTGGGCTTCTACTAAACCATGGTCTTCCAATTGTCGATAAACTTTACTAATCGTATTGCGGTGTAGTCCTGTCTGCATCGCCAGTTGACGGGTGCTGGGTAAGCGGTGTCCTGGGGGAAACTGGCGAGAAGCTATGGCAAACCGAATTTGGTTAAAAAGTTGATTGGAAGCAGGAATGTCGCTATCGGGTTGAATGTAAAACTGAACCATAACCAATTTCCAGAGGGTCGGTATGAGCAGACTTTAGCCTGCGGTGGGGTTTGACGGTTAGGGGAACTGTCGGGTTTGAGAGATACTTTAAAGTGTAACCAGTAAAGCATGATCAGCCCATGGATGATTTTGGGGCTGGCTTTCCTGTGTTACCGAAAATAACTGAATCATGGAATTATGGCAGATTTAGAAATTCGTACCAATCATGTTACCGTTAAAAATGGCGATCTGAATATCGCGGCTTATCTGGCGCAACCTACCCAGGGGGGACCGTATCCCGGTGTGGTGGTGATCCAAGAAATTTTTGGGGTCAATTCCCATATCCGAGATGTTACCGATCGCATTGCTGGGCTAGGATATGTGGCGATCGCTCCTGCTATTTACCAACGCTTGGCTCCCGGTTTTGAGGTCGGTTACACCGACGCAGATCTGCAATTGGGACGCAAATACAAGGAACAAACTACAGCCCCGGAACTCCTGAGCGATATTCAAGCTACTATTGATTTCCTCAAACAGCAAGATAATGTCAAAAATGCGCCCTTTGGGGCTATTGGCTTCTGTTTTGGTGGTCATGTGACTTATTTGGCTGCTACCCTCCCTGACCTGGGGGCGATCGCTTCCTTCTATGGCGCGGGAATTGTTACCGGAACTCCCGGCGGCGGACCTGCTACCGTTACTCGCACTCCCGAAATTAAAGGGACTCTGTATGGCTTCTTTGGTACCGAAGATCCTTTAATCCCTAATTCTGAGGTTGACCAAATTGAGGCGGAACTGCAAAAATATAAGATTCCCCATCGTATTTTTCGTTATCAAGCCACCCACGGTTTTTTCTGTGATCAGCGAGATAGCTATAATAAAGATGCCGCTGAAGATGCCTGGAAACAAGTTAGGGAACTGTTCGCTCAGGAACTAACCGGATCTTAGGAACTTGGGAAGGCTGGAGGGGTTGGCGATCGCATATCGCTTAACCCTTTCAATTCGGTCTACTAAATGGCTTCTCATCTTAGGATATCTTAGACTTTTGTTCTCAGAGAGCAGCCAAAACTCCGAAATCCAGGGAAAGTGCGAGAACGGGTTAAAGTGTGAATTTGTTTTGGGTTGGTTTATTCTATGACTACAGGAAATCAGTCGTTTTCAATTGATGATTTTGCCAAAGCCCTAGAAGCTCATGATTATGATTTACAAAAAGGGCAAATCGTGACAGGTCGGGTATTTGAGTATGATTCTAATGGTGCATATATTGAAATCAAAGGTGGTAAATCACCCGGATTTTTACCGATGTCCGAAATCTCCTTCACCGCAGGGGATAATCTATCGGAGATTTTACCCCTAGGTGAAGAACAAGAGTTTTTGATTATCCGTGACCAAAACTCCGATGGTCAGGTATTACTGTCTCTGCGAAAATTGCAAGTTGAAAAGGCTTGGGATCATTTGTCGGAAATATCCGAAAATTCCGAAAGTTTACAGGTAGTAGTTACTGGCGTTAATCGCGGCGGCGTGACTGTAGATGCCGATTGTTTGCGCGGATTTATTCCTCGATCGCATCTCCTGGTTCGGGATAATTTAGAGGCTTTGGTCGGTGAAACTATCACCGTCACTGTTCTCGAATTTAATCGCGATCGTGAAAAGCTGGTACTGTCTCAACGTATGGCTTCTCAATCCGTTTCCTTTAGCCAGCTTCAAGTTGGTCAACTGGTAGAGGGAACTGTCGGAAGTATTAAACCTTTTGGTGTGTTTATCGAACTAGAAGGCGTAACTGGGTTGATTCATATTAAGGAAGTTAGCCAAAAATATGTCGGTTCTCTCCCTGATATATTTACCATAGGTCAAACCGTCAAAGCCTTAGTTATTAGCCTAGAAGAGGGTCGCCAGCGCGTGTCTCTTTCTACTCGACTTCTGGAAAATTACCCCGGGGAAATTGTCGATAAATTCCCCGAAGTGATGGATTCTGCCGAAGCACGCGCCGAAAGGGCTCGCAAGTTACTTACAGCTTAAATATCGCCGAAAATCGGGCAGCTTTTTAGTTGCCCGAACCCGTGAATTAACTGATAAAGTGATGGTGATTTATTGATGGTTTATGGACTAGGAATTGATGGGGGTGGCTCGAAAACTGTTTGTCTGTTAATTGACGATCGCTATCAGGTCTTAGGTAGGGGAGAAGCTGGACCCTCGAATTATCAAAGTATCGGTTTGTCCGCCGCCACAATGGCTATTAAAAACGCTATTTCTCAAGCCGTTAGCTATCACCAACCGGGGATTTGTATTGGTAGTTTGGGGTTGGGTTTGGCGGGGGTGGGTCGCCCCGAAGATATCGAAATTGTGCGGGAATTGGTGCGACAAATTCAGTCCAATGAACAACTACAAATTAATTGGAATATTGCACCGGAAAATTTTTTTATTGGCGGCGATAGTCTGATCGCACTCGTGGGAGGGTTGGGTCATGATGTCGGAATTGTCGCTATGGCTGGGACAGGTTCTCAGGTGTTTGGACGTAACCACCACGGGAAAATAAAAAGGGTTGGTGGTTGGGGTTATATTTTGGGTGATGAAGGCGGCGGTTATGATATCGCTGTCCGGGGGTTGCGCGCCGTTATGCGATCGTTTGATGGCCGTTTACCGCCAACTCGCTTGACTCAAGAGTTACTCAATGAACTCGGTTTAAAGTCTCCTGAAAGGCTCATAGAAGCCGTTTATAGGCGTGGTTTAGGGGTGCGAGATATGGCGGCATTATCTACTATTATTGACCGCGTGGCGGCTGAGGGAGACCCCGTAGCAGAAACTATCATAACTGATGTGGCTCAGGAATTGGTTTTGGCTACTCAAGTGGCGATCGCTGATTTATTTAATTCCGGTGATTTTTGCGAAATTGTAACAGTAGGTGGCATTTGGCGCGGCTGGTCAAATTTACGCTCCGAATTTATCACTGGAATTAATGCGATCGCTCCCCAAGCTGAAATAGTATGGCCCCGTCACGAACCTGCATTAGGCGCGGCATTATTGGCTATGAAATTGAGATAACTTAACCTGAACCTTAGATAGATATATAGCCTGTTCAGAAATCATCTGATCACCTCTCAAAGTCCCTCTCCCTGTCTGGGATCCAGGATTTAGGGTGAGGGCAATTTATTAAGCGACTGGTGAACAAGCTGTATATAGCGATCGACATTTGGTATAATAGGAGTAAGCCTATAGGCAAAAAACGCACATCTGCATCTAATCATAGTTACACATTCAACACCCCCCAACTAATTCAACCCATACTCTCTCAAAATATGACCTATAACTGCTGAATAACGATTAAATTAATGACATCCCAAAAACCACATTTAACATTCTTTCAACTCATCAATATGAGTGTCGGATTTTTCGGCATTCAGTTTGGCTGGGGGTTGCAAATGGCAAATATGAGCGCCATTTTTGAACACCTAGGCGCTCAAGCCCACCAAATCCCCATTTTATGGCTGGCTGCACCACTCACCGGGCTATTTGTTCAGCCAATTATCGGTCACATGAGTGACAACACTTGGAACTTTTTAGGACGCAGAAGACCTTACTTTTTAGTCGGTGCTATTCTCAGTGCGATCGCCTTAATTTTCATGCCCAGTTCCTCCAGTCTTTGGATGGCTGCTGGTCTCTTATGGATACTAGATACCTCCGTTAATATCAGCATGGAACCCTTTAGGGCTTTTGTTGGGGATTTACTACCCGAAAACCAGCGAACGCGAGGCTTTGCTATGCAGAGTCTATTCATTGGTTTAGGGGCTGTAGTTGCTTCCGTATTCCCCTGGTTTCTCAACCATGTTTTTGACATCTCATCAGTCGGAATAGACGGACAAGCAATTCCCTTAACCGTCAAATTTTCCTTTTATATCGGCGCGGCCGTTTTTTTGGGGACTGTCCTCTGGACTGTCTTAACCACCCAAGAATATCCACCCCAAGATATCCAGAACTTCAACAATCAAAATAAAGGCGGTATTCTCCAAGGCATAAAAGACATTTGGGATGCTTTCCGAGATATGCCAGAAACCATGGTACAATTGTCCTGGGTACAGTGGTTTACCTGGATGGGAATGTATTGTATTTTCCTGTATTTCCCCCCAGCAGTTGCCCGCAATATTTTTGGCGCAGTTGATCAGGATTCCCTATTATATTCTGAGGGGATAGAATGGGCTGGACTTTGTATCGCCGCTTATAATGCCGTCTGTTTCGGGTTCTCCTTTATCTTACCCCAAATAGCAAAATCCACTAATCGCCAAATTGCCCATTCTTTCTGCTTAATATGTGGGGCGGTTGGATTATTCTCTCTGGCGACCATTGATAATCAATACTTCCTATTCCTACCAATGATTGGTATAGGTATTGCTTGGTCTAGTATTCTATCTATGCCTTATGCTATGTTGGTGGGATGTCTACCACCAGACCGGACAGGTATATATATGGGGATTTTCAATTTCTTTATCGTCTTACCACAAATCACCGTCTCTCTCGGGTTTGGTTGGGTGATGCGAAATCTCCTGAATAATGACCGCCTATCTGCTGTGATTATTGGTGGTGTATTTTTCCTAATGGCGGCTGCTTTGACTCAGCGGGTACAACCAGCATCAACTATGCTTGAAAGTCCTAAGCAACCTGTCACCCAAGCTGATATTACTACCTCTACTTAATTGGTGGCTGTTGGTCTCGCAGGTTAATCTCTCTGAGGCTGGGAATCTACTTTACAGATGCCGATATGGTTTAATAGGGTTGGGGGTAGTTTTGTGGCTACCCTACAACCATCGACCATTGATCTGGTTTGGAATTATGAAACTCAAAAAAGCGCTTTTAGTAATTAGTATCTGCTGCTGGGGATTACTTTTTCCGGTGTGGAATTGGGGGATAATTCCCCCCGCTGAGGCTGCCAAAACACCCGTCATTATTACCCCCAGCGAGGAAGTTTCCCAGGGTGTTGATCAGTTTATTCATAAGTTGCCCCGCGACTATTATAACATAAATAAAATCGCCAAGGTTAAAAAACTTTCCCAAAGCGATCGCGCCTTATTTATTGATGTCCGAGAACCCTCCGAATACAGGCAAGGTCATATCCAAGGAGCAATTAATATTCCCCTACGGACCCTCACCGAACGCCTAGACGATATTCCCCATGACCGCCAGGTGGTTATTTACTGCTCCAGTGGCTACCGGACAGGCATTGCCGTAGCTTCCTTACAACTATTAGGCTACAACAATATCAAAGGATTTGCCCCCAGTATTAATGGCTGGAAAGAAGCAGGAGAACCCTTAGAAAAATAGTCCTCAATCCTCTATTTTCTCATCGGAAAACTGCCCCTTCTCCAACTCTCATAACTCATCACTAATCAATAAATTCCTCCGAAAATTGCTCGGGATTTTCCAGAGAATCCTGTAGTTGTTGAAGTATTGAGCCAGAATGCACCTCTGGTTCCGGTTGTGGTTCCGGTTCGCGGACACTTTCCGGGGCTAATTCTGGGTTAAATTCCTGTTGTGGTTGCGGTTGTGGTTCCGGTTGTGGTTCCGGTTCGCGGACACTTTCCGGGGCTAATTCTGGGTTAAATTCCTGTTGTGGTTGCGGTTGTGGTTGC
>NZ_JBIMLI010000016.1:0-15776 GCF_051859755.1 Limnospira sp. | reverse complement strand
TTGTGGTTGCGGTTGTGGTTGCGGTTGTGGTTGCGGTTGTGGTTCCCGGACACTTTCCGGGGCTAATTCTGGGGAAGCAGCCGGAGCCGGAGCCGGAGCCGGAGCCGCAGCGGGAGCCGGAGCCATTGACCGACAATTCTCGCTATCGAAATTAAAAGCATACTGATAAGCAATAGGGCGACCCTGACCCTCAAAGGGAATATTGGCAATAGCTGCCACCGCCGCATCATCCAAAATCCGATAACCCGTTCCCCTTAATAAGCGGGGTCCGGCAATTACGCCACCATCAGAACCAATCATCACACCGACCAAGGCTTGACCGCTGAGATTTTGCTCACAGGCTTCTGCTGGATATGGTGCCGAGATAGTGCGAGGTTGGCTGGTGTCCAAGTCAGGATAATCTGGCAGCATCGACAGCACCCATTCTACATAGGCTCCTCCCCCTTCTAACATGGCATATTGACTATCGGAAACCTCCCCGGTAGGCGTAGGTGGTGCAACCGCATCATCAGAAGAAGGAGAACCAACAGCCTCGGCGCGGCGCTGGTTGTCTGCCTCTAGTCTAGCTAATATTGAACCCCGCCCATCAGGTTGTTGTACTTGGGTTTCCGGGGTGAACTCCTGGGTGGGTTCCCCAGAGCCCCCAGATTCCCTAGGTATTCGGGGAGGTTGATTATAGTTAGGGTCATGTTCAGGAAACCGAGGCCTAGGCGGAGGGGGTGGCAACATGGAAAACTGCTCCTCGAGTAATCGTTGTTCCTCCGGTGACAGATGACTAAATCGAGGATTATTTTGTAGGCGCGACAATTCCTCACTGTTTCGGTCCCATGGAAAACTGGGTTGAGCAGGTGGGGTTTGATAAAACTCAATAGGTGGCGGCGAACTAAATTGAGCAGGCGGCGGGGAGGAAGTCTGAACAGGGGGTAAAAATGTACTATTGCTGGGATTGTTGAATATTTGGGGGGGTCCACTGGGGACGACACCAAAAGGATAATCCCTCGGTTGTGGCAATGTGGAGGGAAAAACGGGAAGTTGTTGGGCTGAGGGAGGAAATGGGGATGGGGTGGGGGCGCTACCCCACATCGCTAAGGACGGAGGTTCAGGAAAGGGGGTAAAGGAAAATTGGGGCGGCGGTGCTGGAAAAACCTGGTCAATTTGACTAGGAGATAGTTCCACCAGTTCTACACTGGGGGGTAATTGCACAGTATTTGGATAAAGACGGATATTTTCCAGGTTGAGAGCAAATACGGCGTGTAAACCAAGGGATGCAAGCACAGCAACCGTGGTGGGTTGACGGACGAGTGAGGGAATGTAGGAAATGGCGGAAGTGGTAGCAGTCATGGTCAAACCTGTTAAATCCAAATCAATATCGGGAGCTGTTGCTGTACTCGATCGCATTTACTGTTTTAGCACGATTAGTTTTAATCGTGGGGACTTAATTAATCCTTAATCTATGGTTTTGTCTAACACAACTGTGGAATATCCAATTAGGATGGAAATGCGATCGCGCATAGAGGCAAGTCGCTCCCTGGTGGTAGCACTATGGCGCGAGGCTTTCAGAAATCTTAGGTCTAATCCCAACAATCGCATCTGCTTATGGGTTTCTGTAATGTAGGACTGAAGTTGTAGCTGGCTGTCACTATCGCATAGCTGCATAATTCGACTCTCAAACACCGTCTGAACCTCGCCAAAGGCTTCAGTCATCTGATTTACATCGGATTGGTCAGAAACCATGGTTTTTTGGAGTTTTTCCAAAGATTGCCTGAATTGTGCGATCGCTTTATGGAACTCCTTTGTTAACATAATGTTAAGAAGTTTGTCTATTATTTAACCATCATAGACAAAAATTGTACCTAACAGCTACCCAGCCTACCCCAGGTTAATCTAGCTTAATCGTGATCCCTATGCAATTAGCATCCAATTGGGTTAATTGTTGTGGTTCGCGGCTATGGGCGATCGCCCTATAGGGGTATACAGGGATATGTGGGGAATATCTGGGGGATAAGTTAGGATATTTCCCAAAGCGTGAAAACATCCCCTATTCAGAGCGATCGCTCCCGGAACCACCAGCTAAAGGCCTGTGTGTGGGAGTATGAATCGCTAACCCAATAGTAGCATCGCCGCCGGGGTTGTGGAAACTCCAGCGGTCAAATCATCGATTATTTTTTCCATACTGACTGCTGTTAGTCAGGAGAAAGCCCTATTTTACTCTGGGTCCTCAGTCCCACATATTTTGTATCCAAAACTACAAAGTCATCAAGTATCTGTAATTGAATAGGCATAAATACCATGAACATCAAAACTCTATCATCCTCAAACACCTACGAATGCTCAGTTCCCGACTGGCTACAACATTGTTTGGACAACTCCCACAGCCTGGAGTCATCAGATACGCCGTCATTTTCTCCAGACAATGATCTGATCTCGCGCGCTTTCCTATTCGCCTACCAACTACATAAGGGACAATATCGCAAATCAGGGGAACCTTATATTAACCATCCCATTGCTGTAGCAGGTATCCTGAGATTTTTAGGTAGTGATACGGCTATGGTGGCGGCGGGTTTTCTACACGACATCATCGAAGATACTGATGTCACTCCCGAAGAATTAGAAAGCCACTTCGGGCCAGAAGTCCGCCATTTAGTGGAAGGCGTGACCAAACTATCTAAGTTTAACTTTTCTAATACCACAGAACGCCAAGCTGAGAATTTCCGGCGAATGTTTCTGGCTATGGCTCAAGATATTCGAGTGATTGTGGTTAAACTAGCCGATCGCCTCCATAATATGCGAACTCTGGAATTTATGTCAGAATCGAAACAGCGAAGTATTGCTTTAGAAACTCGCGAAATTTTTGCCCCGTTAGCGAACCGTTTGGGGATTGGTCGTCTGAAGTGGGAATTGGAAGATTTAGCCTTTAAATATATAGAACCGGAAGCCTACCGCGAAATTCAAATCCGCGTAGCTGACCGCCGCGCTACTCGGGAAGAAAAACTAGCAGCCTTGGCGGATATTTTACGCGATCGCATGGAAAAATCGGGGATTCGATGTTATGAAGTAACCGGTCGTCCTAAGCACCTTTATGGCATCTATAAAAAGATGCAAGAACGTCACAAACAGTTTCATGAGATTTATGATATTGCCGCCCTGCGTTTAATCGTAGAAACTAATGAGGAATGTTATCGGGCTTTAGCCATAGTTCATGATTCTTATCGCCCCATTCCCGGACGTTTTAAAGATTATATCGGACTGCCAAAACCCAACCGTTATCAGTCTCTACACACGGGAGTTATCGGGAACACTGGTCGCCCGGTAGAAGTGCAAATTCGCACGGTAGAAATGCACCATATAGCGGAATATGGAATTGCTGCCCATTGGAAATATAAGGAAACTGGCGGCTCGGAATTTGGCAAATTAACAGAAACCGATGAGAAGTTTACCTGGTTACGGCAACTACTGGAATGGCAAAGCGATCTGAAAGATGCTCAGGAATATTTAGATACGGTTAAAAATAACCTCTTTGATGAGGATGTTTATGTGTTCACCCCTGATGGTGATGTGATGGCTTTGAGCAATGGTGCCACTACGGTAGATTTTGCCTATCGGGTGCATAGTGAAGTGGGCAATCATTGCAAAGGGGCGAAGGTTAATGAACGGATGGTTCCCCTAGATACGGTGTTAAAAAATGGGGATATTGTCGAGATTTTAACCAATAAAAATAGCCACCCTAGTTTAGACTGGTTGAATTTTGTCAGAACTAGCACGGCTAAAAATCGTATCCGTCAATGGTATAAGCGATCGCATCGTGATGAAAATATCGCCAGAGGTCGGGAACTTTTAGAGAAAGAAATGGGTCGGAATGGTTTGGAATCTCTACTGAAATCCGCCCCGATGCAAACAGTGGTTCATCGCTGCAATTATCACAGTGTTGATGATTTATTAGCTGCTTTGGGTTATGGGGAAATTACCCTGAAACAGGTGGTGCATCGACTCCAGGATGTCGTGAAAGCTAATAGTCCGGTTCCAGAAGTTTCGATGGAACAGGCGGCTAATAACCTACAAATGCAGAATTTAGCCCCTAGAAATACATTACATGGGTCTGTACCTACTTCTACATCTTCTAGCAAGTCTCCCATAGCCGGGGTAGAGGGGTTAATGTACCATATCGCGGGATGCTGTAATCCGATTCCTGGAGAGCCAATTATTGGGACTGTGACCCGGACTCGTGGCATTTCCATTCACCGCCAAGGCTGCCATAATGTTAGCAAGGTTAGTGGCGATCGCCTAGTTCCAGTTAGTTGGAATCCTACCCCCATTGACCAAGGACGACCCAAAACTTATCCGGTGAAAATTCAGATTGAGGTATTAGACCGGGTGGGGGTACTCAATGATATTTTATCTCGACTCAAAGACAACAATATCAACGTTTGTAGCGCTCAGGTTAAGACGTTTCGCGACGCTCCGGCTTTAATTGAGTTGGGTATCGAAATATGCGATCGCAATCAATTTGAGCAGACCTGTCTACAAATTAAAAATATCAGTGATGTTCTCAACTTGCGTCGCATGAACCGAGGCGATCAAAGCTAGGCTAAATTCGCCAATCCACAGAGAGGCGGCTTCCCACATTTGGGCGACTTCTGGGCGCCCAGCCGCCTCCTTGGGAAAAGGCTGTAGCTGCATCAACTAACCACAGCCCCTAGGTGATTAACTGGATCGGGATTATCGGGTGGGGCGGGTTTATTCACCAAATCGGGGTGGGGCGGGTTTATCAAAATCCGGGTTGTGAATTGGAATTCCCGGCGGAACCTGCCCCTACGTCGTGGCTTTGTTCAAAAGTTGGATGTTGGAGAACGTAAAGCGATCGCTCCGATCGCTTTCTGGGTTGTGGATAATCCGCTGATTGAGGATTTGATACTTACCCACTTGGGTATAGGAATCTTCAAAATCGCTTTTTTCCCCCTTCTGTTCCCCCGTTTTGGGGTCATGATAAACCGAATCATAACGGTGGGAAAGATAACCCTCCGGCGTTTGGTGGCTGCTGTGGGTGTAGATGGTCACTACCACCCCGTGAATGTGACGATGCACCATGCAGACCTCATTATTGCGGAGTTGGTAGCGATCGCCTTCTCCTTTCCCGCCGATAATGATTTCCACCGCCCCGGTTTCGTCGGTTTCGCCATAGCTAAACGTATTTTCTCCATGTACCGATTCAAAATCCCGACGTACCCGGTGGATCGCCGTTTCCCAAAGTTGTCCATGGATAGCCTTTTGCGCCGCCTCGTCAGCAACATCTAACACTTCCGCCTTCATGTCCGCCCCTACCTTCGCGCGACCATGAATCACCTTGCCATCATGTTCGTAGGTGATATCAGCAGTATAGCCTGGGAAATCGGCATCCCAGGTGTAGCGATTTTCATAAGCCGCCCGGAAAAGTTCGCGTGCAGAAACTTGTGTAGCCGTCATAAATACTCCTAGTGTGAAGATGAACAATTGTTAATTAGTATAAACCATTACCAGCATATCCCCTTGGTGGGGCATTGCGCCCTGGCGATCGGGTTTTCCTCCCCCTAGCGGTTTCTCCCGGTCTGGTAACGGTCATTCATTCACCGGGAAATTTCCTCCCCCGCTACAGTTTCCCGTAGGGGGGTCACAAACCAGGAGTCAGAAACGGGGTTGTATTTCTATTTGAGAGATTCTCCAATGAGGGTAAAAGCTGCCCAATGTTTGGGTTGAGGATATTCTTCCATAGTGGTCAACATCGCTTGTCGTAAAGCCACAGCCCGATCGCCTTTTTCGGGTAGAAGTCGATAAAATTCCTGCATTAATTTTGCCGTGGGTTCATCGGTGGCTTGCCATAAAGAGACAATCACACTTTCCGCCCCCGCACCAATAAACGCACGAGATAATCCGATGATACCATCACCTGTAATTCTGCCGCCACCTGTGTTACAAGCACTTAAAACCACCAAGGAAGCTGTTAAATTCAATCCCATGATTTCCTCGGAACTCAGAAACCCTTGATCGCCATCACTGGGAGTTAGTGCGATCGCTCCTAAAACACCCCCAGACTCACTAAAATCATCCAATAAGCCGTGGGTTGCCAAATGCACGATCGCCGCCGCATTAATGCGTTCCAAAACCTCTGATTTCGTGGCTGCACTACCAATTAACGCTTCTGTATTCAACATAGAGGCGATGGCGATCGCTTCCGCTTCTGCACCGGGTAAATTAGCTAATCTCTCCGGTCCTTCTCCCGGTTGTATCGACAATTTTGGCATCACGGGATTGCCCACCACTAGAGCATTTATGGGGTTAGTGCTTCTGTTGGGCATCCGGTTTTCTGCCAGTTGGCGAGTCAATTTTAACACTTGAATTGCTGGGGCGGTCAGAATAGTATGCTGAGTAATTAAATAGCGATCGCTTTCATCCAGTAACGCCGGAAACGGCACAAACAATAACTCCTGGTGGGGGATGAATATCACCTTCTCTTCTGGATTTTGGGGGAGTAAATCGGCGATCGGTTTTATCAGCACATCATGCAGTTGTCGCAGGTGACTCTCGCGGAGATTTCGGGTAGAAATGGTCGGCAGATTTTCCGTGATCACCTGGTGAGTTCCCCGCACCAAAGCCGTTAGTAAACTTTCCGCTTCCGAGTCCGTCCCCTCCGCCAAAAAAGGCACTAAAGTATCCCTAAAGGTTTCTAATTGGCTTAAATTGACTTCCCGAAATGTGATGTTTCCCGTCGGTTGCACCACCCAGATAAACAAAGCCGAATTTTCCCCGAAATTATCACTAATAATCGAATATTGAACTAGGGTAGCATTTTGCTGTCCTGCCACTTTTTGAATGTCCGAAATTGTCATCGGCGGATTATTTACCCGCGCATATTCTGCGACCGCTTCAGGAGATAATTGCTGGGCGATTAATTCCAGGAAAGCACGGGCGCGTCCTCTCTCGGCAATTTCTAAGGCGATTTCCGGTTTATTGGCGCTAATCAATGCTTTTTGTAGTATACTATAACTAGACCGATATTTATCGAAAATCGAGACTTTATTAATATCGCTCAAGCCGGGTCGCAGAGATTCTAATGCGTCAATTGCGGCGTATAAGGTTTGGGTAGCTTCCGCGATTTTTCCAGCTTCAAATAAGGCGACACCTTTATTGTTGAGGGTGACAGCAATTCCGGCTGTATTCCGTAAATTTCGCCGAATTTCTAAGGCGCGATCGTAAAATTCTATGGCTTGGGAATAGTCCCCCATTAATCGATGAACTGAGCCGATATTATTCAAGGCTTGACCCTGGGAATCTTCTTCACCGATCGCCCTCATAATTTCTAATCCTTGATTGTACAATTCCAAGGCTTGGGAATAGTTGGCTAATTTCTCATAAGCAGCCCCCATATTCAACAGAGTTTGACCAACCCCGACAGTATCTCCTCTTTCCGAGGCGATCGCTAACCCTTTGGCATAGAATTCTAACGCTTGGGAATATTCCCCCAGAGCATGATAAACCGCCCCCATATTAGCGAGAGTAATTCCCACCGCAACATCATCATCTTCTTGTGCAAATAGCGCCCCGGCTTGTTGAAAATAAATCAGGGCTTTTTGAGGTTGTCCCAAAGCCCGATAAATGTTCCCAAGATTATTATAAATAACCGCCCAACCATAATAGTCTTCTGCTGGCAAAACTTCCATGGCTTGCTGATAAATATCCAGGGCGGCGGGATAGTTAGCTTGGGAGTAATAAAGCGCCCCCAAATTCATCAGAGTTTGGCTAATTCCCTGTCTGTCGTTAATATTTTGGCTAATAGTTAAAGCCTCGTTTAAAAAATGCCCAGCCTGGGGATAATTGCCCAAATGGCGATAGACAATACCGATCTCATTTAAGATTACCGCCTCTAGTTGGCGATCGCCTTCAAAACGCACCTTTTGCAAAGCGCGATCGAAGGTTATCAACGCTTCTTTCAACTCACCGCGATCGACCTGTTTATATCCGTGTTCATACAATTCTATCGCTTCACTGACCCCACCTTCTCCCCTTTCTTGTGCCAAAACTGGCAGCCCTATTACCGGGAAGGAAAGAAATTTGATAAACTCAATTTTACCCAGAGTCAGAAACCCAATCAGGAACACACAGGACCAATTTTTTTTGAGAGGCATTTTAGTTAAATGATGAATGACCAGTTACAATTGCTAATTGCCGAGACTTGTCGGCACCCTCCCGGCAGCCTCAAACGGCAGCAAGGGTTAACTCAACTGTATCGAATCATTGTCAATTCAGGCAAGCTATGGCGAGAAAAAACCCCCTATTATGAGGAAGTCTGGCAACAAACTTGGCTGTATTTTTGCCTAAATCTCTGTGAAGCCACCACCGGGAAAGAGAAATATGATAGCGATCGCAGTAGCATCACCACCTGGCTAAATGTTTACCTAAAAATGCGCCTCAAAGATAGGGCTATCAAACAGCAAAAACAGAAACAGCAAATGGTTTCCGCTTCACAAGCGTTATGTGATGATGACACCCTCACCTTTTTGGATACCTTAGAAGCGCCGCCAGATATCCCGCCGATCCTACAAGCGACCCGCCAGTGGGCGGAAACTGACCCAGAGGGAGAATTGCAGCGTGTCCACCTCCGGGGTCGAAAAGATGTTACCTGTCAACTGTTGATTTTACGGCGTTTACCCCCAGAAACTACCTGGGAGGATCTTTCCGCACAGTTGGGTTTACCAGTTTCTACCCTCAGCAGCTTTTATCAGCGGAAATGTCTGCCACAATTGCGTAAATTTGGCAAATCAGCCGGATATCTATAAAAAGGTCATTACACCAATAACAATTATGGCTAATCATACCCAACAAATCGAAAATTCTGCCTTACCCATGTTGATCGGCATCAATTCGCGCCGCCTCGCCCAACAATTTGCGAGGGAACAACCCAATCGCCAAAAAGCTGAACAGGTTTATTTTAACACTCTGGCGATATGTGTGGTGCGTAATTATTTAGAGTGGATGGGAATTGCTACCCAAGTTAATGCTGGTGATAGTTGGAATCCGATCGCCCGCTTGGCTAGTGATGTGGCAGATCTACAGGTGACCGGATTGGGGATTCTCGAATGTCGTCCGATCCGCGAAAATCAGCAAATTTGCCGAATTCCCCCAGAAGTTTGGGGCGATCGCATTGGCTATGTAGTCGTGGAAATTGAAGATTCTTTAAAAGCCGCCAATATTCTGGGATTTATGAATAATATCGATCGCCCAGAAATTCCCCGGAGTCAGTTGCAACCCATAGAAGCACTGCTGATCACTTTATCTGGGTTGCGTCGGCAGAATTTGGTTAACCTTAGTCAATGGTGCCAAGGCATCTTTGAGGAAACGTGGCAGGATTTGGGGGCAATATTTAGCACTCAAAATATCGCCTACAATTT
Source organism: Limnospira sp. (assembly GCF_051859755.1). NCBI lineage: Bacteria > Bacillati > Cyanobacteriota > Cyanophyceae > Oscillatoriales > Sirenicapillariaceae > Limnospira > Limnospira sp. Next base: position 6,357 of record NZ_JBIMLI010000016.1, on the reverse strand, counting down.
CCGCAATTCTCCACCAGATAGCCAAGCCGAGATAGAAAAAGCAAAATTGATTGATTTGCAAATGCAGTTGGGCAGTCAAATGGTAGTATTGTTGGTGGCGCTAACACCAGAATTTGACACCATGGCAGTCAGAGTGCGACTTTATCCCCCTGATGGAGAAATTTATTTACCCCATAATTTACGGTTAGCATTACTATCAGACCAGGCGGATACTTTAGAAGAAGTGCGATCGCGCCGTCATGATAATTATATCCAACTACCCCGCTTTAGCGGAGAAATAGGGGAACGCTTTTCTATTCAAGTCGCCCTAGAAAATGCCATGATTATAGAGAACTTTCAAATTTAATGACCAGCCCCCAAAAATCAACTCTTGTCGTCATTAATTTAGGATATGGGAATTTGCTATCCGGTTTTCCCCATGTCACCGCACTGCTTTGGGAATCAGAAAATCACCGTCCCTTCAAGTTTACTGGCGCGTTACCTCCCGCCCCGGAATTGGATGGGATTTATCGTCGCTGGAATTTGATTTATCAAGCACTGTATCGCCGTCCGGGATGGTATCCACGCATTCAAATAGATCAGGAAGATATCACCAATGTTTCTGAGGTAGAATTTGCGGACATTTGCCAGCAGTATATTGAGGTAATTAATCAGTGGTTGGGTGCAGAGACATTTAGAAATATCGATCGCCAATTGCGATCGCATCTCTACCATGATGACGAAATCCAATTAATTCTGGAAACCGATGACGAATTAGTGAGGCGTTTACCGTGGCATTTATGGGATTTTTTGTCTGATTATCCCCAAGCCGAAATTGCTTTAAGCGTCCCCGAATATCATCGAGTAAAGAAGAAGTTGCACCCCAGAAAAAAGATGAGAATTTTAGCTATTCTAGGCAATGATAACGGTCTCGACATAGAGGCGGATCGCCAGGTTTTGTCAGAAAACGATGATGCGGAAACTGTTTTTTTGTGGAAACCTTCCCGTCAAGAAGTTGACAAACAGTTATGGGATGATCGCGGTTGGGATATTTTATTTTTTGCTGGTCATAGTGAGAGTGAAGAAAATGGGAACGGGGGGTTATTGGCGATTAATTCCACCGAGAAAATCGGCATTTCTCATCTAAAATTATCTCTAAGAAAGGCTATCAGCAGAGGTTTACAACTGGCGATTTTTAATTCTTGCCAGGGGTTGGCGTTAGCTACAGAATTGGCGGATTTACATATTCCCCAAATCATTGTAATGCGAGAACCCGTGTCGGACAGGGTAGCCCATGCCTTTTTGGCGCAATTTATCCAGGCTTTTTCGAGGGGATATTCTTTTTATTTAGCAGTGCGAGAAGCCCGGGAACGTTTACAGGGGTTAGAAGATAAATTCCCCTGTGCGAGTTGGTTGCCAATTATCTGTCAAAATCCTGCCGAATCACCCATAGTCTGGCGACAGCAACCGCCACCGCCAAAACGGAATTTTTTACCAAGGGGCGATCGCACTTTTTGGTTAACCAGTTTGTCGATAACTTTAATGATTCTAATTATCCGGCAATTGGGAATTTTACAAGGGTGGGAATTGCGACTCTATGACCACTTAATGCGATCGCGTCCTACCGAACCACCAGACCCCCGAATTTTAGTCATTGAAGTGACCGAAAATGATTTACAATTGCGACAAGAATATTCTATCTCAGATGGCACTCTTAGTCAAGTATTGCAGCAATTAGAACCCCATGAACCCAGAGCGATCGGGTTAACCATTTATCGAGATTTTCCCGTTCCTCCTGGGGAGTCAGAATGGCGAACACAAATGCAGGAACAAGACAATTTATTTGCTATATGTAGTTTCCCAAGGTCTAATGAACCCGCAGTGCGATCGCCTGATGTCATCCCCAAAAATCGCTTAGGATTCGATGATGTCCTAGTCGATCCTGATGGAATTTTGCGCCGTCACCTATTCTTTATGAGAGCCAACCCCGACTGTAACACCGCTTTTTCCTTGAGCTTTCAATTAGCCCGCAAATATCTGGAGTCTGAGAATATTTTTCCCGACAATCAAGGCAATCAAAACAACCCATTAAAATTCGGTCAAGCCATTTTTCACCCTCTGCAAAGTCCCCATACAGGAGGATACCAAAATATAGCGATCGGGGGTTGGTCTGTGATGTTAAATTATCGTTCTTTTCCCATAGCCAGAACTCTAACCCTCACCCAAGTTTTGCAGGGAGATTTTGACCCCAACCTAGTCAAAGACAGAATTGTGCTGATTGGTTTTACCAGTAGAGTCAACGCCAAATTTTTTAGCACCCCCTACCGTGCCGGAAAATCTCCTTCTGAGCAAGTACCAGGAGTCATGGTCCAAGCACAGATGGTCAGCCATATTCTTAGTGCAGCCCTTGACGGTCGTCCGCTGATTAGGGTATGGCTTTGGTGGCAAGAAGTGATTTGGGTGGTATTGTGGTCAATAGCCGGAAGTGCGATCGCATTGTATATCAGCCATCGGGGATGGGCGATCGCCGCGATCGTGATAGCGATCGCGATCCTATATATCCTTTGCTATCTGCTATTCCTGCAAGGAACCTGGGTTCCCCTCCTCCCCCCACTATTAACATTGGCGATCGGTCCTTTTTTGACGAAATTTTTGCGTAAATTTCTGCCCTGACTGCGATAAGTAAATATAACCCCAACTACCCAGGAGTAGCAGCTTGTCCAGTCCTTCGAGAAAACCCCCAAAACCCCGCCAATTTAAGTTATCCATCGCCTTGATTCTCCTAATCGGGATAGTGCCAATACAGCGAGTTTACGGCACTTATAGCAGGGAATTAAGCCCAGAAAATCATCAATTGCCATTATCCGATACCCTTATCGCCACAGCCTTTGACGTACCAGACCCCCAACCCCCAGAAGATCGGGAAGGTTCTGGGAGTCGCACCTCTTGTCCCGCCGTCGATAAACCTCTGACCGCATTAATTCCCAGTCAAGTGAACTACACCCTATCGGGACATCCCACATTCTGGTTTTATGTACCTTATTCCTCCGAGCTAACCCGTGAGGTAGAATTTGTGGTATTGGACGAACAAGAAACCGAAGTTTACCAAACCGTCGTGAGGATTACCGATACACCGGGAATTGTGAGTTTCCGCCTACCGGACAGCCTCCCCCCCTTGGAAATTGGCAAAAAATATTTGTGGCAATTCTCCTATAGATGTCATCCCAGAATTAGGGCTGAGGATGACTATGTACAAGCAATGGTGGAAAGAGTTGCCGCCTCGAGAAGTCTAACCAGTCAGCTAGAAGCGGCAACAACACCCATGCAGCGGGTGGAAATCTATGCAGCGAATGGGTTATGGCACGATACCCTCACGACTCTCGCCGAATTACGTCGGGATAATGCAGGAAATGCAGATATCGCCGCCGGGTGGACGGAACTTCTGGAATCTATTGGTTTGGGTCATCTAGCTAATGAGGCGATCGGCGGTTGTTGTCGTTAGTCTCGACGGGAGAAACGGGGTTTCTGGGCTGTTTAACGATTAACCCCAAAAATTTTTCCCAATTTGCGTAAAAGTTATCCGCGAAGGCGATAGGTAGGTATCACCTACAATTTCAGGAGTCATGCGGATTGTCAATTTACAAGCGATCGCTCCCCCGCCCTGCTTATGTGTCAAGGAAATTCCGTGAAAATACTGATGTCTGGAAACATCAGAACTGCTTTAATGGATAATTAACAGAACTTATGATTGACGTTAAAAGGCGATCGTTCCGTCCGTCCAGTCCGTCCCACTCACCGAATCAGCCCTAGCCACGAGTACCGATCATGCAAACGCCCTTAAATAATCAGCATCAACTTATCAATGGTCGCTATCAAGTTATAAAATCCCTGGGAACCGGTAGTTTCGGCGAGGTATTCCTGGCACAAGACACCCAGATGCCCTTGCAGCAACACTATGTGATCAAGCAACTGAAGCGCCAAGTTCAACCCCAGTTTAACAATGTTGTTAAAGAACGATTCCGGCAGGAAGCGGCAACATTGCAAACTTTGGGGCAGCATAACCAGATTCCTCGGTTGTACGCTTACTTTGAGCAGCTGAACAAGTTTTACTTAGTGCAGGAGTATATCGAGGGTGAAACCCTAGAAGCGAAGGTGCAAAGGGAGGGTAAACTCAGCGAAAGTGCCGTGAGGGAAATTTTGACCAGTCTGTTGGGAGTGCTTCAATACATACACAGCAAGCAAATAGTCCATCGCGACATCAAACCGGACAATATTATTTTGCGCCAGGAAGATCGCAAGCCAGTGTTGATTGACTTTGGTGCGGTTAAGGAAGCCATGAGTACCCAGCTCAATACCCAAGGAAATGCGGTTAACTCGATTATAATTGGTACTCCTGGGTTTATGGCTTCTGAACAGGCAATCGGTAGACCTGTTTATTCTAGTGATTTATATAGTTTGGGACTGACCGCGATCTATATGCTAACAGGTAAGCTGCCGCAAGATTTGGCGATGGATCCTGGGACGGCAGAAATCCTTTGGCGACAAGATGCACCAGAAGTGAGTGTCGGTTTAGCCAATGTGTTAGATAAAGCAGTTCGCTCCCACGCTGGCGATCGCTACTCTAGCGCCAAAGAAATGCTCGATGCCTTGAAATCCCTTACGGATACAGATATGCAGCCCGATAATAATAATATTCCCGATCCTGTACCAGAACCCACATCGACATCAACAAAACGTGGGCTATTGGTTCTATCGACGATTGTTTCTCTGGTTGTTCTGGGGTTGGGGTGGCGATCGCTTCCCTACCTGTGGAAACCGAAAGTACAAGCCCAATCCTTAACAATTGGCAGTTTAAGCAATCCCAAGTACAACACCGACCTAGTAGATTATTTACGACAAGAGTTAATCCCCAGTAATTTTATTGATTTTTTTCTGGGTAAAAAAGTAGACTTGGCGATCGATGGTGACCATAATCTACCTTACCAAGAAGCCAAGGATAGAATAGCCAAGAAAGAGTGGGATGTCGTCTTTACCCTGTCTCCGATCATTTCTGTTGCTGCCAAAGATAACAGTTATACGTTTGCCGCTTTAATGTTTCCTGAAGGTCCGCCTTATTATTATTCTGCATTGTACGTCAGAGCGGACAGCCCAATTCAATCTATCAATGACATAACACCAAGCACCGTAATTGCCTTGGGCGGGTTCAACTCAGCATCGAGTTTTTATATGCCCGTTTACGATTTGTATGGCAAAACTCTAACCGTAGATATGGGACACCGAGGGCAGAATATTCGGGAAATGGTGAGGACTGGAAAAGCCGATTTGGGTGCGGGGGCTTTAGGTGATACAGTCAAAAACGATCCAGATATCCGTATCATCCACCTGAGTCGAGCTATTCCGGGTGCAGGAGTATATCTCTCTCCCGAACTTTCAGAATCAGACAGAAAGGTAATCGAAAGAGTTTTGCTCAACGCCCCTCCAGACCTTCAAAAACAAGCCAACTATGGCCCAGGCTCAGAATCAGATTATACCAATTTCAGAGGAATTATCCGGAGAACCGAAGAAATTTTAGTTTGTTCTAATTTTAGGCAGAATCCCGTTAATTTCTTTTGTGGAACTGGGGTGGGTACAGTTCCTACAACAGTTAATCATGGCGGGAATGAGATCAGGGGTCGAGTCAATGGCTGGAGGCGGCCGACTGTTGACACAGTTTGGTTAAATTTGATGGCAGAAGGTAATCAACTTTATCGGGTGGTAGTATCTTCGCAAATTCTCAATCAAGTTCCTGGTGCTACGAATTTGCTGGAACTTCAGAATAAAGAGATTAAAGTTATGGGAGTAGTCCCGAATCAAATAGGTGATGGAATACTGGAATTAAATATTCAGAATTCAATGGAATTGGAGGTTTTATAAAACCAAATATCTATACCGAAGCATAAATGGGGTATATTCCTCATCATCAGGTTAGTTATCGCGGAGGTTTCCGAAACCGGTTTTCTTTTGGGAACCCCCAGAAACCCCCTTTCTTTCGGGAAAATTAGGCGATCGCTCATCTGAGGCGAACATAACTAACGGGCGATAAACACACCCAGAACACAATCGGCAGATTCCTTTAACTTCTATGTGTATTCCTCCTCAAAGGGGATTACATAGCATCAGGGTCAATGCCTAATTCCCGCAGTTTTTCCGCCAGGCGGTTAGCGCGTTCTGCTTCCTGTTGGGCGTGTTCTGCCTCCTGTTGGGCGCGTTCTGCTTCCTGTTGTGCGCGTTTTTCGGCTTTTTGGCGATCGCTCTCTAACTCAATATAAGTCGAGAATTTACGACCATCGGGACGATACAATTCTAACCCTGACTCCGACATTTCAAATCTCACCCCTA
>NZ_JBIMLI010000015.1:40708-53146 GCF_051859755.1 Limnospira sp. | reverse complement strand
TGTTACCTTAACGGGTAATAGTGCTATCGTCGCATTGTCCGGGAACAACCGGAAAAATGTCGCGTAAATGTATCAGCAATAGCCCCGGCTAGTCCAACTGGGCGATGGAGTCTAACTGATCCTTGGGGTTGAGTAGAATAACCTGTTATAGGGTGTATGTAATACGCCCGTAGTGTAATGACTGTGAATAGGGAGCGATAGAGATCGAATGAGTGTTAAGGCAAGTGGTGGCAGCTCAGTTGCGCGTCCGCAACTTTACAAAACCGTCCCAGTTTCAACAATTTCTCAAGCCGAACAACAAGATCGCTACTTGGGGAAAACTGAACTTAGTGATTTAGCAACTTACTTTAGTTCTGGGGCAAAACGTCTGGAGATCGCCCAAGTTCTCACCCAAAACGCAGAATTAATCGTGTCTAGGGCAGCTAACCGGATTTTTACCGGAGGTTCCCCTTTGGCATTTTTGGAAAGACCCGAAGAACCAGAAATGGCTATGGCTGCGGCGGGTAGTGGGGATATGGAAGTCGCCGAAGGTATGAAGCTGGGAACAATTTCCTATGTTGACAACCGGGGTGGCGGCTTCTTTGATGGTATCAAGTCCCTGTTCAAAGATTCAGGCAGTGGCCCTGCGGTATTCCTGCCGCCGGGGTTCCGACCGATTAACGTCTCCCGCTACGGTCCGGGAAATATGACTAAATCCCTGCGGGATTTGAGCTGGTTCTTGCGTTATACCACTTACGCGATCGTGGCGGGTGATCCTAATATCATCGCCGTTAACGTGCGTGGTTTGCGGGAAATTATCGAAAATGCCTGTTCTAGTGCGGCGACTTTGGTGGCTTTGCAGGAAATGCGGCGATCGGCTCTGGGATATCTGCAAAATGACAAAGAAGGTCAGGAAATTGCCCTGCAATACTTCAATGTTCTGATTAGCGAATTTGAAGGCGCAACCCCTTCTAACAAAGTCCGTCAAGGTCAGAGTGTTGATCAGCAAGGCTTGGAACTGCCTCAGATTTACTTTAATGCGACGATCGCTCGTCAGAAGTTTGTGATGAAGCCGGGTCTGTCTTCCTCGGAAAAACAGGATGTGGTGAAAGCTGCTTATAGACAGGTGTTTGAGCGTGATATTACCCGCGCTTATAGCCAAGGGATTTCTGACCTGGAATCTAAGTTTAAAAATGGCGAAATCAGCACTAAAGAGTTTATCCGTCGTTTGGGTAAGTCTCCTCTGTATCGCCAGCAGTTCTACTCCCGCTTTGTCAACAGCCGGGTGGTGGAACTGGCGGCGCGTCACTTCTTGGGACGGGGTTTGAGTTCTCCCGAGGAGTTTAGCAAATATTTTGCGATCGTCACTAAAGGCGGTTTGGCGGCCCTGGTCGATGCTATGGTTGATTCGTCCGAGTATGCTGATTACTTTGGTGAAGAAACCGTCCCTTATCTGCGGGGTCTGGGTACAGAAGCGCAAGAGTGCCGCAACTGGGGCCCTCAAATTGACCTGTTTAACTACAGTGCGCCTTTCCGTACAGTTCCACAGTTTGTCACTTTGTTTGGTGACTATAAACAGCCTCTGCGGGATCAGCACGTCTATGGTATCGGTAACGATCCTTTAGAAATTCAGTTTGGGGCGATTTTCCCGAAAGAAACCCGCTCTCCCCAAAATCGTCCGGCTCCCTTTGGTAAGGATACTCGCCGGATTCTAATTCGCAATGGAGCCGGAATTGATAACCAATTGAGCAACCCTGGCGCTCGTGGGAATGCTCCCGGTTCTCTCGGTCCCAAAGTGTTTAAGCTCGATCAGCTTCCCGGTGGTTATGTTTCCAGTAAATTTAGCAACAAGGGTGGGAGCAATGGCGCTAGTGTCAAGTTCTCTGAGAGTTCAACTCAGAAGGTGATCCGAGCCGCTTATTTGCAGGTGTTTGGTCGGGAACTCTATTCTGGTCAGCGCCAAACCGTGGCTGAGATTAAGCTGGAAAATGGCGATATCACAGTTCGGGAGTTTATCCGCATTCTGGCGAAGTCTGATGTGTTCCGCAATATGTATTGGACTTCCCTTTATGTTTGTAAGGCGATCGAATACATTCACCGCCGTCTGTTGGGACGACCCACCTATGGACGACAGGAAATGAATTCCTACTTTGACCTTTGCTCTAAAAAAGGTTTCTATGCTCTGGTGGATGCCATTATTGATTCCGTCGAGTATAACGAAGCCTTTGGGGAAGATACTATTCCCTATGAGCGTTATCTGACTCCGGGTGGTCTGTCTCTGCGTTCTATGCGTGTGGGAACCCTGGCTGAGAAGATGACTATGGTTAAAGACGAACCTACTCCCAGGTTTGTGGAGTTGGGAACTCCTACTGACCAGATGAAAGGTGAACTGGAAATCGATAACCGCATTAACCAGGGAGTTAACAAGCGTCGCGAACAGTCTAAGGTGTTTAAACTCACCAATGTGACTGATAAGGTGGCGCTCCAAACTACAATTGGTGCTATCTATCGGCAGATTTTCGAGCGGGATATTGACCCCTATGTTACTAAGAAAGAGTTTACCGCTCTGGAAAGTAAACTTGGTAATGGCGAAATTACCGTTAAGGAGTTCGTCGAAGCCTTGGGAGCTTCTGCTTTGTATATCCGCGAGTTCTACACTCCCTATCCCAATACTAAGGTGATTGAGTTGGGAACTAAGCACTTCTTGGGTCGCGCTCCCCTTAATCAGGCGGAGATTCGCAAGTATAACCAAATCTTGGCTTCTCAGGGTCTGAAGGCGTTTATTGGCGCAATGGTGAACAGCATGGAGTATGCTCAGGTGTTTGGCGAGGATACTGTTCCTTATCGCCGTTTCCCCACGCTTCCTGCTGCTAATTTCCCCAATACAGAGCTGCTTTACAACCAGTTGACCAAACAAAATGATGAACTGGTCGTTCCTAGTTTTGAGCCGGTTTTGGCTAACGATCGCAGCTAGAGCTAATTTGAGCCTCTGTTAATTTTACCTAGGTTCCCCGTTCATACGAGAGCGGGGATTTTTTTTGTATCCCTAAAGATTTTTCGCCTGGCGAGACTCCCACCACATGGGAATCACAAACCAAGCCACCACCAATAACAGAGCAATGATCGCAAATTCACCCACCCAAGAGACTAATTGGGGTAAAGGGACAACCTGACCGACAAAATAGGCAAGGCTAACCATTACAGAAGCCCAGAGTATCGCCCCAGCACCATTACATAGAAAAAATTTCCAGTATTTCATCCCAGCAATTCCGGCTAGGGGGCCAGCAAAAATTCGCAGGAGGGCCACAAATCTACCTAAAAAAACGGCCTTAGCTGCATTTTGGCTGAATTGGTCTTTGACTTCAATTAGTTGTTCTTCCTTGATGCGGAATAACTTACCCAATAAACACAAAAACGGCCAACCACCCCAGCGCCCTACCCAGTAACCGCAGTTATCCCCTAGGATGGCACCTGCGATCGCACAACCGAGAACCCACCAATAGTTAAGTTCTCCACTCCCGGCTAGGAATCCCCCCACCAGTGTGATAGTTTCTCCCGGTAGAGGAACCCCGGCATTTTCTAGGGCGATACCGCCGAAAACCGCCCAATAGCCATATTCATGGGCGATCGCCTTAATTGTTTCCAGTGATACAACTTCAAAGGACATTCAATGGTGTCTTCATATTTTTTTCGCAATTCTTTACAATCGTATAATATTTTTAGCTATATTGCATTCGATAACCGCCATAGCTGTGGTGGTTAATCTCGGGGTAACTCTCCCCTGGGTGTGGCAGGGGCGATCGCCAACACACATTTTTTGTTACCTACGACAACATATTTACCACCCCGGTCAGATACCATGTAGTTGTCACCAGGGGAATCTTTCCTATAACTACCTCGTCTAAAGGCAAGTGTGGTAGGTTGACCAAAAATTTTGACAAAATTCATTACACATAGGAGAAATAGTCATGAGTGCTAACAAACCCTGGATCATTCGGCCTCAGAATAAATTAGATTCCCAAGGTTCAGAAGAACTGAAAAAACAGTTTTTGTCAATCACTTCTGAACCACCCATACTTTGGATCATAGATATGAGCCATGTAGAATTTATCGATAGTTCTGGTTTGGGGGCTTTAGTGGTGGCTCAAAAAACAGCTAAAAAATTGGGTTGTCGTTTAGTGGTTTGCCACCTAGGGGATGTAGCTAAAATGGTCTTGGAAATTACCCAACTAGATAGGGTGCTTGAAATTGTGGATAACATCGACCAAATTTCCGCCAATCCTCAAACTTTGCTTTCTGCATAAATCCCACTGCCTTTCTGGTAAAATCAATGTCGTCGCTTGAGGAGTTAACTATGGGGTGGATGCGGTACATAGCGATGGCATTAGTCAATACATTGGGCGTTGTGGTGGGGATTATCTTAGTACCCGCCCCTCATGCAGTGGCTCAACTAGCAGCGGAGACAGAGGAGCCAGTAGAATATAAGATCTGGGAATCGGAAACTCGCTTATCAGAATATGGCAGAACTTCCTCTAGCTTAGATCGCCTAGAAACAGTGCGGGAAAATCCCCAATCTGTCCCTCAATTATATGAATTACGCGATCGCCTACAAGCCCAACTTGACCAAGTATCTGGCCCCCCTGACCCCCTGGTAGTTCAGGAAGCCTGGCAATATGAACTACAACTCCAACAATATCATAGTTGGCGTAAAGCCCTACGGCAAACCGAAAGCCGCATTCGCAACGAAGAAAAAGCCAGCCAACACTGGAAACAAGCCGCCGAATTAGCACTCGAAGCCGTAGAAATCGGTCAATATCCTAACCCCACCGTTAAAGATTGGGAAATGGCACAACAGTTATGGATAGCGGCGATAGACTCCTTGCGACAAATTCCCGCAGATAGTTTGATTCAACCCCAGGCTATTGAGAAAATTGTTGAATACCAGGGCTATTTAGCCATTGTCACCTATCAACGAGCCTTGGCTAGTCAACCAGAAGCTGAACCGAGGGCTACTACCGGAGAAATTGCTCAGTTTTCCGTCGCTGAACCCAAGTTTCCCGGTTTTGCTCTCCATGCTGATGTTAATCGGGATGGCGTAATTGATGAGCGCGACAAAATGCGCCCTACTCAATGGTCATTATCTGCTGGACCTTTGATTCTGTTTAATAATGATGATGACGATCGCAGTGGTATTCCTGACTGGAGCGATCGCATTGTTAATGGCGAATATGACGAGGCAGATTTAGCCCAAATTCATTTTAAGATTTCCGAAGAATATCAAGACGCAGATATATATATTAGCGTTGATGAAGCCTCCCGCCGCCGGATTAATATGTTCCAAAAAACCCTGGGCGGCTGGAAATATATTGATTTGTCCGGTGCTTCTCCCCTGGAATTTAGCCCTACTATTATCCTGGGTGTTGAGGCTAAACAATTCGCTGATGGTCAATGGAGTGGCTTAGTCAATGTCAAAGCGATCGCCCGTAAAAATGATACAGAAATCGCCTCTGACCAAATCCAAATGGGTGTCGCACCTTGGATTATGTCTCCTAATACCGCCCCCGTTTCCCAGGTACATATAAGCGATCGCGGTGTGAATCAAGACGTAGTAGAAGCCGTACAAGATGCGATCGCCCCCACCGGAACCCCCACCCGTATTACCCCAGGAGAAACCGTCTGGATGCGAGATAGCGCTGCTATTGGCTATGTACAATTCCCCAGTCCTGATGGTTTGCGTCAATACAATGTCGCTTTAAGCCCTCCCGGCGGCAGTGATTATGCCAGTTCTTTATTAGGGCGAAATTTTGGTTGGGCTGAAATCGGAGAACCCCGCGAACTTGACCCCAAAAATCAATGGTTAGATTTCTATGGCAACCTTAATGTTACCCCACCTATTCCCGGCTATCCTATGGGGCGTATATACTACGGAAAAGCTGACGGGGAAACTATAAATCCCGATATTTTAGCCTTTTTAGAAGCCCAAAAAGTTCAGTGGCCCCCCGTAGAAATTGACACCTCTTGGTTAATTACTCGCCAAGTAGATGAACTAATCACATTTGTTCCCACCGCATCAGGTAGACCCTTAATGCTAGTCGTTAGTCCTCAAGAGGGCGTTAATTTATTGCGGCAATTAGCCCAAACCGGTTACGAAGGGGCAGCAATTAATCGCAGTTTAAGCACCCAAACCACAGTGAGAGCAGCCCTGAATAATGAACTATTAATTCAGCATAATTTGAGGTTGCATCGTGACAAAATCACCCCTTTAATTAATCAGTTAAAAGAGGAATTTAAACTTAATGATGAGCAAATTGTGGAAGTCCCAGCCATGTTTGGTTATACCGGATATGCTTGGTGGCCGAACCCGGTTAATTCTGTGTTTGTCAATGGCAAATTATTGGTGTCTGACCCGCGAGGGGCTTTGATTGATGGCCGAGATTACACCCAGGAAGACTTGCAGCGACGATTAGCGATCGCTGGTCTTGAGATCACATTTTTAGATGATAGTTATTACCAAAACCTCCGAGGTAGTCTCAACGCCGGTTTAAATACTACCAGAATCGGCGAAGAACAGGCCTTCTGGGAATCCTTCACACAACAGTTAGGACAATTTAGCCAACGCTAACAAATAGCTATGGCGATCGCCCAAATTTAGATAATGCTAATACAAACAAATGTCGATTTTGGCAAATCTCTTAAACCGTTTAGTAATGGCTACAGCGATTCCCACCCCATCAGATTGGTGGATTTTAGCCGCCACCTTTCTGGTTTATGGTGCGATCGCCCTTCCCCTCGGCTTCTCCATGAATTTTCTCAAATGGAACCCCATACATTTTCACCCCCTGCGACTCCTAGGGGCTATGATTTGGCTATTTATCACCCCCGCACTGCTTGAGGAAACCCTCTTTCGCGTGCTGTTAATACCTCCCCCCACAGAAGCTCTATCGCCCCTGATATGGCTATTTTGGGCGGCTTTCAGCCTCATTTTATTTGTGATTTCCCACCCCATTGCCGCCTTGACTTATAATCCAGCCGGAAATCCTATCTTTTGCCAAACCCCATTTTTAAGTTTAGCTACAATTTTGGGATTGGCTTGCACGATCGCCTATACTTTAACCGGGTCTTTGTTAATTCCAGTTTTGTTTCACTGGTTGGTAGTAGTGGTTTGGTTGTTTCTGTTAGATGGCGAACATAAATTATCTGCCAATTTACAGGCGAAATCAGATAATCTAACACCATCATCATAGTTGGCAAGCGCATTAATGGGAGTTCGATAGTGAAACTTGGAGATTGGATCGCCTTTTTCTTTTTAGTCATTTCCCTAATAATTTTATGGGAATTCCGACAGATTCTATTATTGTTATTTACTTCCGTCATCTTGGCGATCGCCCTTAACGGTTTGGTGCGTTGGCTACAACGATTTAGGCTGAGTCGCGGTCAAGCCGTCTTCCTAGCTATCAGCTTAGTGTCCTTTGTCGGCATTATGTTTTTTAGTCTAATTATGCCGCCATTTTTAGACCAGTTTCAACAACTGCTAAACTTGGTTCCTAGAGGCTATGAAAGATTCACCCGTTGGATTGATTTCATTCTCCAACAACCTCCGATTTGGCTCCCAGAAATTAACTTGAGACTCCCCGGCTTCACCGAAATTGCTAGACAAGTTGGGCCGCTGGCTCAGAATATCCTCGGCAATTTCTTCGCCGTCTTTAACTTCTCCGTTAACACACTTCTACAGGGTCTATTAATTTTTGTTTTTACCCTAATGTTAGTCGCCAATCCCGCCTCATATAGACGGCTAGTGGTGCGCTTATTTCCATCTTTTTATCGCCGCCGAGCCGATGAAATTTTGGGTCTGTGTGAAATTTCCCTCTTGCAGTGGATGCGCGGAATTGTCATTAATTCTGTGTTTATCGCTACTCTGAGTTATATCAGTTTAACCATATTAAATGTCGAATTTGTTCTCGCTCACGCCTTATTAGCAGGCGTGTTTAACCTAGTTCCGAATATCGGCCCTACCTTGAGTGTCGTATTTCCCGTTTCCGTCGCTCTTTTGGACTCCCCCGGTAAAGCATTTTTAGTCTTGGTCGCATATATTATTATTCAGAACTTGGAGAGTTATTGGTTCAGTCCCATGATTATGCAGAGACAAATTTCTCTACTCCCAGCCGCTACCTTGATGGCACAATTGTTTTTTGCCAGATTTCTGGGTTTTGGGGGTTTGGTTCTCGCCCTCCCTTTGGCTGTCGTCACCAAAACTTGGTTGGAACAAGCCGTATTAAAGGATATTTTTGATAACTGGACCTTGGGTCAACCTCTACTCGAAAGTTCTGATATTTCCGAATCTGAGCAGGTGTTAATAGCAGCAGACACCCCCCCAGAATTACCCGATAGTTCCCCTAATGATTCTACTCAGGAGCATGATAGCGACGATGGCGAAATTTGAGAAGTTAAAACCCGGCGATCGCTTGCGTGTCATTGCTCCCAGTGGCAGAATTAGGGAACTTAAATCTGTAGAAACAGGTTTAGATATTTGGCGCGAGCAAGCATATCAAATTAGCCTCACTTCTGGTTACGATCGCAGTTGGGGTTATTTAGCCGGAACTGATAGCGATCGCCGTCGTCAACTCTTAGATGCCATTGGCGATGACTACAGCCGAGGTATTCTCTGTGCTAGGGGGGGCTATGGCGCGACTAGACTCCTGGAAGGGTTGTCTATTGCTGATATTCCCCCCTCCACTAACCCTAAGTTTTTAATCGGGTTTTCTGATATTACCGCCCTATTGTGGGCTTTGTCTGGACAGGAAAATATTTTAGCCATTCATGGTCCCGTTTTAACTACTTTAGCCCAAGAACCCGATTGGGCGATCGCTCGTTTATTTGACTATCTAGCAGGTAAACCCCTTCAACCCCTCCACGGAGACGGGTGGGGCGGCGGTAAAGTACGCGGTCGCCTATTTCCTGGGAATTTAACTGTCGCTACTTATCTATTAGGAACCCCCCATCAACCTGATTTAACTAATGCTATCCTCGCCTTTGAAGATGTCAATGAGGAACCCTACCGCCTAGATAGAATGTTGACCTACTGGCGCACTATCGGCGCGTTTCAGCCTGTCCTTGGTATCGCCTTGGGGCGCTTTAGTCAGTCCGGGTCTGACCTTAACTCCCCTGGGGATTTTTCCGTTCAACAAGTATTGCGCGATCGCCTTTTTGACCTGAATATCCCCATTGTTGCTAATCTTTCCTTTGGTCATGACGGCCCCAATCCTATTTTACCTGTCGGCTTAGAAGTAGAATTAGATGGCGATCGCGGTGTTTTGAGTTGGCCAACAACCCCCCCCTCATACTGATAGCTTGCCCCGCCGTTTCTTACCACATATTTAGTGATTAGTCAATCATCCTGTCAAAGATTTACAATTGACTATATTATGTAAAAATAAGCGATCGACTTTGTAAAAATATGGACAAATTGCCTGCGATCACGTTCCATTTTACAGCAGTTTGATCTATATATTACTTATGTAGTTAATATTTTTGATTACTACAAATATCCTTCTAACTAAAACCTATTCCCGCCCATGAAAACAACTTCTTTATTTGGGACAGCTTTATTAGCTACCACTGTAGCCATAGCTTCTTCCGCATTTTTACCCGCTGCCGCTTTTAATATTACCAAAACCGGAAGTCAAGCCGGAGATCCTAAACAAGACCTGTGGCAGGTGGGGGTTACCACCAATGATATCGGAGCAACCTTTCAGATTGACTGGTTCCTGGATCGAAACTTTGATGGTTCCGGCGGCCTTAGTCAAGACTTGAGTGCATTTTCTACCTTTAAGGTTGATAGCTTTACCAGTGACTATCTGGACTTGACCATCAATATTAGCAACACCACAGCACTCACCCAAACATTTACCGAGGCTGGTATTGTTAGTTTTGGATTCGGTATTGACCCCAACGCCACCAGTGTTCAATTGCTACAAAGTGGCAATAACTTCACTGGCGCTCAAGTTAGGACCGGTCAACAAACTTTCCCTGGTGGCTTTAAACAAATTGACATCTGTATTTTCACCCAGGGTTGTAATGGTGGTTCCCAGAATAGTGCTTTAGCCGCTGGTGCATCTGATAGTCTACGATTAAGGATTGGAGGCGACTTTACCAACGGGACCGCTACCATTGGCGCGAACCTCCTTGATTTTCCGGTTAAATTCCAAACTACTGACGGTAGCTTTGAATTAGCTGGCGCGGGTGGCGGTGTACAAAATGTCGAACAAGTCCCCGAACCTCTGACTATTTTGGGTACAGGTATGGCTTTGGGTTTTGGCAGTATGTTCAAGCGTGAACACGACAAGAAGAAAAATAAATCCAGCCTCAAAGCCTAAGCGCGTCTCTGTTGTCCCCATTAGTCATGCCAGTATTTTTAGCCACAGAGACTGGGGCGCATCAGTAATTTTACGGGTCATGCTTTACAAAACCCCCTTTTATGTAAAGCTGAACCGTATTTTTATGTAATGTCTTCGTAAAATCAGCTTTTAGGGGTAGACAGTAGCTGTGGGGACTTGGTAGAATGCAGTTATAGCAAGTTATGAATATAGGACACAGAGAGAGATGACTTTACTGAACCAAATTAAATTCGCTGCCGTCGCTGCATCTATTGCTAGTGTATCTGTTTTGACTAGCTCACCCGCTGAAGCTGTTACCTTTAATATTGGCGATCGCTTTACCGCCAATGCCCAATTTACATTAGTCGGAGATTCTTCCACATCTCTATTTTTTGACTTCCTCGACGTAGACGGCAACACTGGTGGGCCGGGGAACTTCGGCATTCATAACTTTACTGCTGTGGGTTCTTTTGTTGACTACACCACAGGTTCCCAAGTTCGCTCAGAATATACCATTCAAAACGTTGACTTTGGTAGCGCCACTCAAGTAGCCAACTTCTTGACCTTTAATGATGGTCTTGGCGGTTTGTCTGAGTGGTCTATGGATTTGACATCCATCAATGTCGTCAGCGATACTGCCTTGAGTAATATGCGGTTTGTGGATATTTATGCCACCGCCCTATTTAGAGGCGATAATGTGGCACAAGGTGGCGGCGGCTACCAAGGCTCGATCCGAATTGACCACGAATTCAATACCGCACAATTTGATTTTGAGGTTACTTCTGTCCCAGAACCCATGGGCGTTATTGGCGCTGGAGTCGCTTTCGGAATGATGGCTGGCTTACTGAAACGTCAACCCTCCAAAAAGGAAAGCTAAGGTTATCAACTGCCTGTTAAGGTTTCCTACCACATAACATATAGTGAACCTGCCTATCCGAAACATCAACCCTGGGGGCGGGTTTGCTTTTGGTTTGGGGTCATCCCTGATTTCACGGATGGTGCTTCACAAAACCCCCCCATATATAAAGGTTGACCCTAATTTTTTGTAATGTGTTGATAAAATGCACGAATTATGCTAGACATCAGCCCGGAGAGTTGCCATACTAAAAACATAATTCTTTTAGGAAAATAGGGTTGACAGAAGATGAAACTACAACATCAGGTCCAATGTGCCACAGTTTCTCTATCCATTGCTAGTTTATCATTCCTAGCTGCTGCACCCGCCCAAGCCTTGACTTTTTCCCCTGGCGATCGCTTTACCGCCAACTCCATTTTTACCGTAATTGGTGATAATAGCACCTCCCTAAATTTCGACTTCCTAGATCATGCTGGTAATGCCGGAGGTACTACTGGTAATTTTGGTATCCATAACCATACAGCTACTGGGGTTTTTGTTGACTATAACACTAGTTCAGGAATTGACTCTCGTTATATCATTAGAGATACAGACTTCGGGAACACCAATCAAGTGATTGATTTCTTGCGCTTTGATGACGGTCTGGGCGGTTTGTCTGAATGGTCTATGGATTTAAGATCAATTAGCATTGTTAGTGACTCTCTCTTCGGTAGTATGAGGTTTGTTAATATCGCCGCTGAAGCACTATTTAAAAGCGATAATCAACTTAAAGGGATAGGTGGTTTTCAAGGCTTAATTAGAATTGACCAAACCAACAACACTGCACAATTTGATTTTGAGACTACTGCGGTTCCAGAACCTTTCACTATTTTGGGAACTGGTTTAGCCTTCGGTATCGCTGGCTTACTCAAACGTGAATACGACAAAAAGAAAAGCTAAGTAATTAATAATTAATAATTAATAATTAATAATTATTTGCCGAGTGGGCGGGTTTTTTCATCTTCTGGTCCGAGATTTAATTGACCGTGGGTGAGGTGAGGGCGGGTTTTTTCATCTTCTGGTCCGAGATTTAATTGACCGTGGGTGAGGTGAGGGCGGGTTTTTTCATCTTCTGGTCTGAGATTTAATTGACCGTGGAACCCGCCCCTACATTGTGCCTATCCCTGTTGGGGAGACTAAGAGGGAGTTTCATTATCCATTAATTAACTGTTGACCTCTTATGTAATTAAT